>CANRZC010000254.1 GCA_947644185.1 uncultured Acetatifactor sp. | reverse complement strand
AGGCTATATGCGTTACCGCATTGAAGTAATGTGTGGATTTGAGAGAGTACCCTTTTCATCAGAAATAAATACCGGTTTTTTCTTTTTATTTTAACGTCAGATGGTGAAGAATTGAGGACAAAACACAATTCGTGTTGACTAAACACATTATGTGTAGTATTATAAAAACAAATCAGAAAAAGAGAGGCCAATGATGTGATAAGAGTAGGATACAGAGTCGGCCTGTTGACTGTAGAGGAACCGACGCAACAGAGAAAAGCAGGATATATTGTCTGGCGCTGTCGTTGTGACTGTGGTGGAGAGATTTTACTAGATACACGCTGTCTGAAACGGGGATCTGTGCGAGACTGCGGATGCACAATGGCAGTGCGGCCGGGACAGAGGGACATTACGGGCATGCGCTTTGGGAGACTTACAGCAATCTGCCCCACAAAGGATAGAGGGAGCCAGGGCAGTGTGGTTTGGCTCTGCAAATGCGATTGCGGCAAAGAGACCAAAGTGGAGCTTGGGCATATGATTTCGGGATTGTGCAAAAGCTGTGGGTGTCTGAGCCATCCACCCAGAAAGGATTTCATTGGAAAGCGATTCGGACAACTGACTGTGATGGAATACGCTGGAAAGCGTGGGGGCATGCACCGGTGGAAATGTCTCTGCGATTGCGGGAAGGAGACCATTGTGGGACAGACCCTGCTGCAGAAAGGAAAGACAAAGAGCTGCGGCTGTCTCCAGGCCATGGTCTACAAAGAGAACTTGAAACTGATAGAGGGAACCTCTGTGACAATACTGCAGGCAATCAAAAAAGGTAGATTGATCAAGACAAACACCAGCGGATATAACGGAGTCTACTATAACAAAAGATGCAGGCGGTGGATTGCTCAGATTACTTTTCAGGGCAGAACCAGGTATCTGGGCTCCTTTGAGATGCTGGAGGATGCGGTAAAAGCCAGACAGCAGGGAGAGGAGATCTATGACAAATTTCTGGAGAGCCTGGGCCAGGCTGACAGGAAGCCTGAGGTTTGTGAGGTGACTGAAAGTGAGTGAGAAAACCAACCTGTACTTTGAGCTGCTGGGTGCATTTTCCCATAAGGGACAGACGTTTAAGGCTGGTCGGAAAGCACTGTCCTTTTTACAATATCTGATTGTACATCATACAAGGAGCATTTCTGCAGAAGAACTCATTGAAGAATTCTGGCCGGAAGACAGCAATGCACCTACTGGCGCCCTGCGACGCATGCTATGCAAGGTGCGTGCTCTTTTGGAGGAAATGTGCCCGGAACAGGATAATCTGCTTCAAACACTTCCAGGGTGCTATATTTGGAGCCCGGATGTGTGCCTGGAGCTGGACATAGAGCAGTTCGAGAAAGCCTGCCTGGAGGCGGGGAAGAAAACCGGGGAGGAGAGGGAAGAGGCCCTGCTTTTAGCAGTCTCTTTATATAAGGGAGATTTCCTGGCTGCCAATGACAGCAAATGGGTGATGGCGCCCAGGCAGTATTACCGGGCACTTTATCTGGATGCCTGTAGGACACTGCTGCCTTTGCTGGGAAAAAAGGAAAAATGGATAAAGCTGTTGGGAATCTGTGAGCAGGCCTACCGCATTGACTTTGCTGTGGAGGAATTTACCATCTACCAGATGCAGGCACTAATTGCTCTGGGTCAGCCGGAACAGGCCATTGAAAAATATGAGATCTTTCGCAGCCGGATGCTGGAGGAATTCCAGGCGGAGCCCTCTGCCCGTATGGAGCAAATGTACACATTGGCTACAGGACTGTACAAAAAGGATGTGGGTATCTCGGACATTTTTCAGCTTCTGCGTGAGGCAGAGCTGGAGGACAGAGCCTTTTTCTGCACCTTTGACATCTTTCGCAGCATTGTCACATTAGAACGGCGGCATCTGTCCCGCACAAAGGGGAGCTCTACGCTGGTCATTGTCAGGCTGGGCAGAGGGGCGGTTCCTGGTACGGATGTGCGTAGGCTGGAACGCATCCTTTTAGAGGGACTTAGAGCTGGAGACCCTGTGGCCAGGCTGGAGGCAGGGGCTTATATCTTCATGCTGACAGGGGCAAGTGAAGAGAATGCACAGCTGGTGATGGGTAGAATTGACCGCACATTTCATAAGACGTACCGGCATTCCAAAGCCAATATCTCCTACCACATGACCACGCTGTCCGCTGGAGGATGACAGAAACTACCCCTCCCCGATTAGCACATGGCTGCCCTCAAAAGCAAAACCATATTTCCGAATCCGCTCTGCCGGGATGCCCTTTTTGAGAAGCGTAGTCTCATAGTGCTTCTCTTCAATCTGCGCCAGGGCAGAGCGGACACATTCTTCGAGACTTTCTTTTTTTCTGACGCTGTTATAGCGGCCGGCGCATTTGTTGAACCAGCTTCGCACCATCCCTTCAAATAGGTAACGGACTTTCCAATTCCTACTTTCCTGAGGCAATCTGTATTTCTATATTTTTGTATGGTTTCAAACAGGAAAGACCTGAAGTAAGAATCATAATCTTGAGACCCTGATCTGGGGAAAGGTAACGATTCGGTCACAGTGTTTTGCTATAGTAATGCTATCCAAGGGGGGAGGTGATGACATAAGGCTTCAGGAAAGAATGGTCCCCTGCAACAGCAGGGAGGCAGTGGTCACAGTAATGTCTTATGAAAACGGCATTATGAAAGGCTGTCTGCAGCATCCGCGACTGGATGGAAAGGAAGAGCTTCAAAGTTTGTCACAGATGGTTCTGCTTTTGAACAGTCTGATGGATCTGGAGAATTGTCCGAATCCACCTTTGCCCTTTGTCCGTCAGGAGAATGATGGCAGGGAGGAGAACGAGGTGTTCCGGATTCAAATTCTCTTTCGGGAGCATTACACATGGCAAGGAAAGCTGAGCTGGCAAAATGAAAACCGTGAGTTTGTATTTCACAGCGCCATAGAGCTGCTTCAGCTTTTAGATGAAATTCTAGCAAAGTGACAAAAAGAAGTTCCAAATGGTTGGAAAGAGAGGAGGATGTCAGATATGACAGGAAAAAGGAATCGACTGAAAAGAAAGCTGTTATCGGTGTTGCTTGCCGCCGTCATGCTTGCGGGTACGATCCACACATCCGCCTTTGCAGCTGCGGATATTGCGGTGGAGACGGCTGTGACAGCAAATGTGACGATGGACGTCACAGACAGAGAGCAGCTTACTGGTACGGAGCAGACTTCCGGGGAAGTCTTAAAGGACCAGGAGACCAAAGCGGCTGAGACAGAGGAAGCCGAAGGGCCTCAAACTGTTGAAGCTGGCGATGTAGTAGAGCCGGAGGAGACAAAGACAGTGGAATCCGGGGAAGCAGTAGAGCCGGAGGAGACAAAGACAGTGGAACCTGGGGAAGCAGTAGAGCCTGGGAAAGCTGAGACAGTGGAACCCGGCCAGGCAGTAGAGCCTCAGGAGACCGAGACAGTGGAAGCTACGCAACCCACAGAGCCCCAGACCGCTGAGACAGTGGAAGCCGATGCTGTGGAGACAGAAGAAACTGCCACGTTGGAGGAGTTCCAGGCAGCCTGTGGCGCTATGGGAGATGCAGAGGACGTGGAATCCACTCTGGCAGTGCTGGCCCAAATCGAGAGCACTTACAATCGCCTGTCCCATGAAGATAAGGCAGCGGTGGCTGAGGAGTGGGCTTATATTCAGGGGTATGCTGCACAAGTAAGGGCTGGGATGCCGGATGCAGGGGTTGATACTATGGCCTTGATCTCTGGAGAGAGTTTTACGGTTGAGGTAGTTAAGGTTGTAGGTGGCAATGCTGTTGATAGAGTGACCCTTACAAAAAAATGTCTTCAATCTACAGGGCATAGTGGCTATAACCATAGCACCAATTTACGTGACTTGGCTAATAGTTCTGGTTTTAGCGGATACAAGGGATATAACTAGAGCCATTACAACGACCATTACAGCATATGTTTTTTTCCCTGTCATA
>CANRZC010000253.1 GCA_947644185.1 uncultured Acetatifactor sp. | reverse complement strand
GGTATGCTTCACAGGCTCCACTACACCCAGCGCTTTCAGTATCTGATTGAGAAAATAATGTGTTCAAACTGCATGGCTCGGTAGACCTGGGTACGGTTCCAACCGCTTGACAGATAGGGATGGAACGCGGTGGTTTCGTAGCCCTGGTCTTTCAGTAAGCTGACCAATCCGGGATACACATCCTGGCTGTGAAAGAAATTATTGTAAGGGATACAGCTGTACCCCTCATAGAGGGATACGGCATCGGAGGTCAGATATTCATATTCTGAATTTGCGGTGGTTCCTCCCAGGACAGATACATTTGCCCATCCCTTTATGCAGTTTTCCTCCAGGGAATCCCAATATTCTAAAACCGGAACATCCACAGGGATTTCCCCTAACACACGGAGATCAGAAAAGGCTTCATTCATGATGACAATAATGTCTGGCACCGTGTCTGGGGGTGTAGAAATGGTAGGCATTTGGGTGCCTTCCAGGATACTGGCTGCTTTTTTGGCGGAATACGCCTCCGGGTAATGGGCTACACTACCTTTGATGTCTGCTAAAAGGTCAGCCAGATAATTATCCTTGGTAAATTGGCCTGTCTGAACATACAAGTCAGAGTATGGCCCCAGCACAAGTGCCATGCATCCAACTCCCATCAACACAGTGGTGCCCCATTCCAGAACACCTCTATGCATTCTTCCTTTGGGACGTTTCTTGCTTGCGGTGGTTATTTTCGCTTCCGGCTCCAAAGTCTGCAGCTGTTGTTCATACTCTCGCAGACCCATGAGCAGATACCAGAGCACAAGATCCAAAATGGACACTATCATCAGCAGATCTGGTGCAAAATCATAGTTTTGGACTACGTTTCGGGCAGTTCGGGCTGCTTTGATATCTGCTATCTGAAAAGGCGCTCCCCGGAATCGCACTAGATAATGGTTTGCGATGCCTAGAATGCCAATGACAATATTCCCTACGCCCACAGCTGTTTTGCACCGGCCGAAAAGCATATAGGCGAACCAGTAGAGCGCCACGCCCAGAAAGAGATTGATGACTTGGATGATATTCATCTGTGTCAGCGTCAGATAAAAGGTCCCCTTTGTCAGAAATCCCAGAATGATAATTCCGTGAAAGGCGCTCCAGAGGATGGCATAGATATTCTTGAGTCCATTTGGAACGCGCTGGCTTTTTTGGAAAAAGATAGCGATTCCCATTAGGCTCACTGCCAAATAGGCCAGTGCTGTCTGATATACCGTCAAGAGATAGAATTTCCGTAGGAATATCAGTACAATTGTCTGCAATAACGCATAAATTGCCAGGAGAATTACAGCCAGATTCTTTTTTCCTGTTATCAAATTCTTCATTGTGATACCTTTCTGCTGTTTGTTTTATATTTTGTTGAAATCATTCCTTATGGGACAATATTATACCATGTTTACCACAAGTTACGGGGAGAGGCCCTCAAAACCAGGGGTTTTGAGGGCTCGCTTCGCTCCTCAAATGGTCGAACAACCAGCTGCCCGAGCCAGCTCGGCAGCTGGTTCTCCGACCATTTGACTCTGCCCTTTGCGAACATTATACCAAAAAAACTGGATTTTGCATTATTTTTTTGCGTAAAAAGGAAGTACAAAAACACTTGCAGAAATAGAACATATGTGCTATTCTATAAAAAGAACAAATGTTCTAGAAATGCAGGTGTGTAGAGAATGGAATACCTAAAGTGCAATCAAGAAATGTCTTTGGAGGATAAATTAAAAATATTGACAGATGCGGCCAAATATGATGTGGCCTGTACTTCCAGCGGTGTGGAGCGAAAGGGCAATGGCCACAGCATTGGCAGCTGTGTGGCTGCGGGGATCTGTCATAGCTTTTCCAGCGATGGCAGATGTATCGCACTCTTGAAGATTCTGCTGACCAATGAATGTATCTATGACTGCAAATATTGCCGTAACCGCTGCTCTAACGACATTCCCAGAGCCACCTTTACCCCGGAGGAGGTCTGTACGCTGACTATGGAATTTTATCGCAGGAATTATATCGAGGGACTGTTCTTAAGCTCTGGTATCCTAGGGAATCCTACCTTTACCATGGAGCAGATTTTCCGCACGGTGTGGCTTCTGCGGAATCGCTATCGGTTCAATGGCTATGTCCATGTGAAGGCCATTCCCGGCGCAGCGCCAGAGGTAATTGCCCAGACAGGGTATCTGGTGGACAGGATGAGTGTGAATTTAGAATTGCCCACAGCAGAAGGGCTCCGCTCGTTGGCACCCAATAAACACAGAAAGAGCATTCTCACTCCCATGCGCCAGATACAGAATGGGATTCAGATGAACAGAGGCGATCTGGTATTGTACCGAAATGCGCCGAAATTTGTGGGAGGAGGACAATCCACACAGCTGATCATAGGTGCCACACCGGAGAGTGATTACCAGATTATCAATGTGGCAGAGAATTTATATCAAAAATTCGCACTAAAAAGAGTGTTTTACTCTGCATTTGTGAATGTGACAGGGGATAAGAGTCTGCCTGCCCTGCCTGGGGGACCTCCGCTTTTGCGGGAGCACAGGCTGTATCAGGCGGATTGGCTATTGCGGTTCTACGGCTTTCGGGCAGAGGAACTGTTGGATGAGAAGCGCCCTTTCTTTAATGTAATGCTGGATCCAAAAGAGGATTGGGCTGTGCGCCATCTGGAGCGCTTCCCGGTGGAAATCAACCGGGCGCCCATGGAGGAGCTGCTGCGGGTGCCTGGCATAGGGGTGAAGAGTGCCCAGAGA
Source organism: uncultured Acetatifactor sp. (assembly GCA_947644185.1). Classification (GTDB taxonomy): domain Bacteria; phylum Bacillota; class Clostridia; order Lachnospirales; family Lachnospiraceae; genus Acetatifactor. The sequence goes on along the minus strand of CANRZC010000253.1, from coordinate 1,230 downwards.
ATCGTGGCGGCTAGAAGGAGTGGCAGTCTGACATTCTCTGACTTGAAGAAGATTGGAGTGGTGTTGAAGCGAGCGCTGTATTTCATCACCTGCAGCGGCAGGATGATGTACCCTGTAAAGCTGGACGAGGATTATATTGTGCGCAACCTGACCAGCGAGAAGGATAGAATACAGTTTGGCAGCGATGGCATGAGCTATAAACAGCTCTCTTTATTTGACGATGGCGCCTTTATGCGGCCTGTAACAATGGTGGAGCAGCTGCAGGCAGCTGTGGGGCAGCTTTGAAAGGAGGTATGCATGATTGTATACAGATGTGAGGATACGTTGGAGAGTGTCTTCACTGCCATCTATCAGGCCTATGAGGAGAAGCGCAATCACCAGGACACCTATTTAAGCCTGACAGAGGAACCGATTTTATTTGCTGAAGATATCCCCGTGAAAGCTGATGAGGAGAAGACCCGGAAGGTCATGGGCTCTTTGCGCCAGCGATTCGGGTGGGAGGACAGCGAAAGGCTGTGCATGGCATTGGCCTCAGAGCAGGAGGATAAGGCCCAGGCGGTATATCGCACTGTAGTACAGGGACTGCATTGCAGATGCCGTCCAGGTCACCTTTTCGACAATCTGGCAGACAGCTATGTTCACAGGGCATTCGCTCTGGCCAGGGGGGTGTCCACGGAGGTGGGGCATCAAAGGCAGTTCCTGCGCTTTCAGGAGCTGGACAGCGGTGTACTGTTTTCCAGAATTGGGCCTAAGAATGATGTACTGGTATTTCTCATGCCCCATTTCGTGGACAGATTGCCCATAGAGAATTTCGTTATTTATGATGAGAAGCGGAATCTATTTGGAATTCATCCTGCGAAAAGACAGTGGTATCTGCTGCAAGGCCAGGACACTGACAGGCCCAGACAGCTTAGCTATTCGGAGACGGAAGCTCAGTACCAGGAACTTTTTCGACAATTTTTTCATAGTATATCTATAGAAGATCGCAGGAACAGAAAGCTACAAATGGGCATGTTGCCCCTTCGATTTCGAGAATACATGGTTGAATTTCAATGACATTGTGCAGCCTTCTGATTCAGGTGGATAAAAGTGTGACATAGTGCCAGAAAATACCACGTAACGTGTGAAAATGCATGATAAAATAATGCTTTACTTTTAATGCATTTAGGATATAATGAGGGGTGTAGGAAGATAAAACCATAAGATAAATACGTGGCAGATGCTTTGTCA
>CANRZC010000252.1 GCA_947644185.1 uncultured Acetatifactor sp. | reverse complement strand
GTAATACCCTTTCTGATAGGCCTTATCCAGCGGTACATCGTACTCATCAATCAGGATTACGACCCGGCGCCCATAGTGTTCACTGAGCAGGCGGCTTAATAATTTCAGGCTTCCCTGGAGGAAAGCTGCCTTTTCAAAGTCCCCGGCCATGAGCTGACGGAACCTGAACTTATCCTCTTCCTGCAGCCTGTCACTTTCCTTCAGAAAAGCGAAGCGGGTCGCTTCCTCGCTGACCAGCATACCCAGGCTGTCATAGGCTGTCTCAAAGTCACCGCCTTCCACATCCTTTAAGCTGAGCGAAATGATAGGGTACTTCCCCATATGCCGCTCACACAGTTCTGTCTCCCTGGAAATGTCAAGTCCCTCGAACAGGGACGCATCTGCTCCTATTTCAAAAAAGGACTTGAGCATATTCATGTTCAAGCTTTTCCCAAAACGCCGGGGCCTGGTGAAAAGGTTCACAGATCCTTTCGTTCGCAGGAGCTCCGCTATAAAAGCCGTTTTATCCACGTAATAGTAATCTTTCAGTTTAAAATCCTGAAAAAATTCAATCCCGATTGGAAGCGCTTTTTTTCTTTCATCCATCTGACTATCCTCCTTTTCCGCACTGAAAAGACATTACAATCCAAATGCTCCCTTTCCTAATTGGATGGAATATCGATAACTATTTTTCGGTTGCCGATACTGAAAGCGATTACCGTTTTCTCGTAAGTGGAAACTACCTTATATTCTGGGTGGCTCATTTTTCGCGGGGATCACCCACCGCAAACCTCCCGCACCCGGTCCGTCAGCCGATCCGCAATTTGCTGCACCCCGTAAATGCTGGGGTGCACCTCATCTGCAGACAGCAAAGACATGTCCCCCAGCAGCTCCAGTCCGTCGATATAGGTCACATTGGCAAAACCTGCAGCCTCCACCTCCTGCCGGATAATCCTCCGCCATTTCCCGGCCTGTCCCTCATTCTTATAATCATCAGCGCAGTAAAAAGGGGAAATCACAAAGACTGGCTTCTCCTGATTCCTTCCAGCTATCTGCTCCAGCGTACCTGCCACCCGGACATGAATCTTTCCCTCTTCCCAGTCCAGCACATTGATGCCTAACTCTAAAACTGCCACGGCCCATCTGTCCTTCTCGCCCTCCGCAGCAATATAGTCCACCAAATCCGGCTCCATGGCGCAGGAACCTGCCATGCCCAGATTCCGGTAGTCCATGTTCAGGCGATCTGCCACCTGACATACCCAGGAATGAGAGGCATCGATAGAGTTGGAGCCGTGAGTGATGGAGGAACCGTAGGCCATCAAGGTTCGAACAGGGCATTGCTCCCTTTTCGGCGGCTCCACCTCTCCGACTACGTTATACAGTACAAAACTCCCTCTGTCAAAAATAACCCGGACCACCTCCGGATCCCACTCCTGGCCGAATTCCGTTGCCACCTTTTTCAGCATTTCCAGGTTACTGCTTTTTTGAATCACATAGTCTTTTGGCTCCTGGGACACATACTTATCTACCTCATGGTCATCCCAGCCGCCCTGTATCCCGCCCCGGAACACATGAAATACCGACGTGGCAGGAGACAACGCCGCCATGCGGATCCGAACCTGGTCGCTTTTCATGACAAAGCGCAACTCCACCCCTGTGGAATTTCTAGCCATATATGGACCCATGTCATTTTCCATACGGTCTGCAATCTGCTCTGGAACCCGTGCCCAGGTAATGCCTCCGTCCTTTTCCACTAGCTGTGCCACATTGTGAATCTCCACATTCTTCCAGATCATACTAGTTCTCCTCTCCCTTTGCCTAAATTCCTATCCTCTCCGCTGCTTCACCCCATGCTCCTGTCTGAACGCTCCAATGGTAGCCTGTCCCTCCTCCGACACTGGCTTGATCCATTTGGCGGAATACATATGTCGCTGCATGATGATGTACCGCACAGGCTCATCCACATAGCACAGGGCAAAGACCAGCAGGAAGGGCGCATGGAAGCCGAAATTGGCAGCATACACGCAGGGAAGCACCATCAGGTACATAAAAGTAATCTCCATGACTGAGCCAAAGGCCGCGTCCCCTGCAGAGCGGTAAGTGTCATTCTGGGCCCAGTTGCCCATGCGCAGCACTGCCGCCACACTGTAGATCAGCAGCATCCCTGTGCCGATCCGGTAGGACTCGTCGTGAAGCCCCATGGCATGCAGCAGAGGATTGTGTATCCCAATGATCAGGAGACAAGCTGTGCCAATGAGGCCGCTACACAGATAGATCAGGCGCCAGGCCCGCTGAAACGCAACCTCATGCCGCCCTGCGCCCACCTCTTTCCCCACAAGAACTGTGGCTGCATTGGAGAAGCCGCTAAAGAACGCAATCACAAGCCCTTCCAGGGTCCGAAACACTGCCACAGCAGCAATGGCTTGCTCACTTTGATGCCCCAGCACAATGTTGATCATCATGTTGCCCACGCCAATCAGCACCTCATTGCACAGAATGGGAAAGCATTTGCGCAAATATTGCCCCACAAAGGGCCGATTCCATCTAAAATGCCTGTGGAAGGCCAGCACAAAGGGAAGTCTCCTTTTCACCACAAAGAAAAGAATCACCGCCAGATTCACTACGCCCGCCAGCACTGTCCCCAGGGCAGCACCAGCTGCACCCATTTTAGGGAAGCCCAATTTGCCGAAAATCAGAAGATAATTAAACGTACAGTTGGCAATTACAGAGGCGATTCCACCGTATAGCGGAACCTTCACCTGCTCGATGGATCGAAGCAGAGCGCTCATAGCCATGGCCAAAATCTGCAGCGGATAGGCAAATCCTACCACCCTGAGATAGGTCACTCCAATCCGTCGAATCTCCTCTTTGTCCGTGTAAATGCTCATTACAAGCTCCGGGGCTCCCAGAGCCAGCACCGCAAATAAAACGCCTACTGCCATCATGAAGGAAAGGGTCAGCCCGTAGGATCGGGTGATGCCCTCCTCATCTCCAGCCCCCCAGAACTGAGCGAAGAACAGCATTCCTCCCCCCACAAAGCCCCAGTATCCTGCGAACATTAGGCTGGAGAACTGGGCACACAGGCCCACCGCCCCCACAGTCTTCTCCCCCAGGGAGGCCAGCATCATGGTATCCACCATGCTCCCGGTGGTGGTCAGCAAGTTCTGGAGGGCCACAGGGACGGCAATGATGGCAATATGTTTCAGAAAAAATGGCCAGTCAAAATTTGATCTGGTTTTCATGGGTGTACACCTCTTCCATAGTTCATTGCTTTCCTATGCTTCTACAGCCCCATTTCCCGTTTTACATCCTCCTCGCTGGACCGCATGCTCTCCTCACCGGAGCGCATGCTCTCCTCACCGGAGCGCATGGCCAAAATGGTCTTCTCCAAGAGCTCGTCCAGTGTCCAGCCCAGCCTTTCTGCGCCTTCCTTTATCACCTCTCGGGAGCAGCCCGCAGCAAAGCGCTTGTCCTTAAATTTCTTCTTAAGGCTGGATAGTTCCATGTCCATGACACTTTTGGAGGGTCGCATTCTGGCTGCCGCACCAATCAAGCCCGTCAGCTCGTCACAGGCAAACAGAATCTTCTCCATGAAGAGCTTTGGCTCCTGGTCACTGCAAAGGCCATAGCCATGGCTGCAGATGGAGTAAATCATCTCCTCCGACACCCCAGCCTCCCGCAAAAGCTCCGGCGCTTTTACACAATGCTGCTCTGGATAAAGCTCGAAATCAATGTCATGGAGCAGACCTACAATGCCCCAGTATTCCTCCTCCGCCTCAAGCCCGTTCTCCCTGGCGAAATATCGCATCACACCCTCCACCGTCAGTCCATGCTGGATGTGAAAGGGCTCCTTATTGTACTTTTTTAGAAGCGCCAGAGCTTCTTCCCTTCCTATATTGCTAGTCATTTCTATACCTCCTTGCACACTTTCAAACATGCCGTTTCCAGGCGAACCTTGTTCTCAAAGCCAATAGAATTCGCTAATGTATTTACCGAATATGATCTCTTGGGTTCTCGTCATCCAGATCGATGACACATCTCTCAT
>CANRZC010000251.1 GCA_947644185.1 uncultured Acetatifactor sp. | reverse complement strand
CCATGTTATGCAATCCTTTCTTTTCGTTTTTTTGATATACATTCTGCAGGACAGCAATCAGGCCCTCTCTAGCGTCTTCGTAGGTGACAGCCTTGATGTCGGCAAAGCTAACAAACAGGACAGGATATGTTCCCTGCAGGGCACGGTATTTTTCCTCCTTCCAGATAGAAAGCCCCTGAAACAGATCGCTTCTTCCGGCGTATTGGTTTGAAAAAAAGCACTCCGTCATACTGAGATTCAGTGTCTTTCCGAATCGACGGGGGCGGGTGATCAAGGTCACATCATCTGCCTTTTCCCACCACTCTCTCAAAAAGTCGGTCTTATCTACATAAAAGGCCCCAGTGGTCCTGAGCTTTTCAAAGTCCTGTGTCCCAATCGCAATTACAGAATCCATGCCTGACACGCTCCTCTCCCACATTCCCTGACAGGACAGTTCCCCCCAGGGGGCTGTGATAAATTCATCTTACCATAGCCCCCTTTTCATGACAAGATTTTTGTAGCATAATGTCCATTGCCGTCCCATCCCTCTCCCCGGAAGGCCCCAGGCGTCATTCCCGTATGTCTTTTAAACATATCATAGAAATGCTTCCTGCTGTGAAACCCCACCTCCAGCCCTACCTCCTCAGCGGTCAGCTCTGTCTCCTGGAGCAGCTTCATGGCCTGATTGACCCGCAGGATGTTGACATAATCCGTAAAAGAGACATCAAACGTCTCCCGAAACAGCCTGCTTAGGTAGCTGGCATTGTAGGCGCTGATCTGTGCCAGTTCCTCCAGCGTAGCGGTAGCAAAATTCTTCGACAGGTACTCTAATAGCGGCGTGATGACCCGACGGTGCCCAACCTGGGTCTGATGGCAGTCCTGGAACCGCAGCAGGGTGACGCAGAGCCTGTCTGCGCTGCCCGCCATCGCATACTGGTACCAGTTCTTCCCCTGCTCCTTCTCCAGCAACAGATCCTCATAGATTCTCTCCACCTCCAGTAGCGTCCTACCCGTCAAGTGCAGAAAGGGCATCAGCTCCTCCGTAGGCAACCCATTTTTTCCCCGTAAATAGGCGCAGGATAAAATACAGTTGTAAATCATCAGATCTTCCAGGGGAAAATTGGCGTGTACCTGTCCTGGGCGGACACAGAAAATGTCGCCTTTCTGCAAAATATAGTTCGTTCCCTCCAGATAGGCCACCCCTCTGCCGCTGTGTACATAAAATAGCTCCAGGAAGTCTACATGGATGTGCAGGCGTTCCGGCTCATAGGAGTCCACCAGAATTTCCGATGGCTTCTGCTCTCCCTCCTGGGTCAAAAGGCTGGCAGGGCTTTTTTTGCCTTTTTGCAGGAAATCCCTGCTGACCCAGACCGAATCCTCCCCGGCCCATTCCTCCATATAATAACGCAGTATTTCTCCCTGGCAGTTCTCCCGCTCTTCCATCTGGCCCTTTTCCTCTTCCTTCTCCCAGCCATGCGCCCCTGGCTGCACCTATTGCTCCAGCGACTCAAACCGCTCCCACGGAATCTGTGGATTCCGGTCTTAAAACGTAGCGTTCCCAAACATACAAAAATTCAATACAAAACAGTCATCTGGCGACATTGTCAACAGAATTCATTTTATATATGATTATGAGCAGAGATACCAAACGGAATCCTCTATTGGATTCTATTATAGAACTTTGATAATAGAATCCTCTCTTGGATTCTATTATAACCCATACTTTAAAAGGATGAAAGGAGATTTTTTATGGAATTGAACTCCAAACTGCTCTACGACAAAATCATGGGATGCTGGAACGGAAAAAACATCGGCGGCGTCCTGGGCGCTCCCCTGGAGGGAAGACGGGGGGTTTTCGACGTACAGTTCTATCTGCAGAAGGACATGGACGGCAATCCGCCCCCCAACGACGACCTGGATCTCCAGCTAGTCTGGCTGGCGGCCGCGGAAAAATATGGCCAGCAGCTCACCCCGGAGATCCTGGGGGAATACTGGCTCACCTTCATCATGCCCCACTGGAACGAATACGGCAGAGGGAAAGGAAACATGACCGGCGGCCTGGTTCCACCCTTAAGCGGCCATGTGGAGAACACCTATCACAATAGCTGCGGCTGCTTTATCCGCAGCGAGATCTGGGCCTGCCTGTGCCCAGGCAATCCTGACCTGGCCGTAAAGTACGCCTATCGGGACGGCGTCGTCGACCACAGTGAGGATGGCCTTTACGGGGAGCTGTTCTGCGCTGCCCTGGAAAGCGCCGCCTTTGTGGAATCCTGCAGGGACACCCTGATAGACATCGGCCTCTCCTATATCCCGGAGGGGTGTCTCGTGGCGCAGGCTGTAAAGCTGGCTCAGGAATGCTACCGTCAAGGCCTGACCTGGCAGGAGGCAAGAAAGCGCATGATGCAGGAGGTCCCCGGCACCTTCGGTGTCCAGGGCAGCACTGCTGGCAATACAGAGGGCTTTCCCATCTCCCCTGCTGGCAATGACGCCCCCAACAACATCGGCCTGATGATGATAGGCTGGCTCTATGGGGAGAACGATTTCGGCAAGAGCCTGTGTATCGCCGTGGGCTGCGGTGAGGACACGGACTGCACTGCAGGTACCCTAGGTGCCATCCTGGGAATCATTCAGGGCAATGAGCAGCTCCCCCAGGAATGGCTGCGCCCTATCAATGACAAAATCAACACTCTGTGCATCGACAAGACCAAAGCCCACCTGCTGGGCGGCATCCCCGGCACGGTGACAGAGCTTTCCAATCGTATTCTCCAGGACATTCCCAGGTTCCTGTACCGGGATATGTGTGAGCTTCTACCGAAAGGCGGCTACCAGGTCTTCTCTCAGGAGAATCTGTTCTGCACCGCACGAGATGTAAATTTCATCCCGGGCATAGGCGTGACAGGCTTTTCCCAGGACAAAAAAACGGTATTCCATGAAAGCTTCAGTCCTATGACCATCCGCAAGGATCACCATATGTTCCGTCTCTACCTGGAGCATCCCCAGGGGGTGTTTCTGCGAAGCGGAGAGGAGATGACGCTTCGACTTACAGTGGAGGCCACTGCGTTTTGCTACCAGCAGTGGATGAACCTCCGAATATACACCCCGGACTTTCTGGCAGTACATCCAGGCAGAGCTTTAAGCCTGCCCCTGCAGAACACCCTGCAAACACCCACTGTGGTATCTTTGACCCTCTCCACAAAAGATCTTCCCTACGGCGAAATACCTGCCAGTGAAGTGGATGTTCTCATAGAGGTATCTCTGGCTGGACGGCACAGCTATGAAGTCATCAAGACGCGGCTGTATGTAAGTTGACCTTTCCAAAAAAACTGTAAAAATGTGCTCGCTATAATGCACTTTAGGCTGTGTGCGAAAGAGGTGGGCCTTGCCCCCTCTTTCGGGCTTAGAAAATCTTTGCACACTTATAGCGTATCCCATCCCTGTCATATACAATCTCATAGCATTTCCCGCCGACCCAGAGATTTTCCAGCCTGAAATACTCCCAGGATTTCGGGATCCTTGGCTGCACCGTCAAGACTCCTCCCTCACACCTCACCTGCTTTTTCTCGCCCTGTTCATCAGTTCTTTTACGTATAACTACTATCGTAGAAGCATGACAGCCAAAATATCCGATACCATTATGCAGACCTTTATCCAGGCCAATGAATTTCTGGATTACAATATCCGCAGCTATGAGAATCAACTCTATCTGGTTTCTGTCAACCAAACCATACAGCGCATTCTGGGTACCACATACACAGACCAATATGAATGGTATACCGCAAACAGAGAGCTCACTACAGAGACCAACGCAATTGCTGTCAATCACATAGATATTCCATCCATCAAATACTTTTTCCTCCGAGAGCAGAGCGTTGCCATATCTTCTACCTATACCTCCATAAACAGCCTGCTGCCTGAAGATTTTGTGGACACAGCTCTAAATTCCCAGGGACGCGGCTATATTTGGAGTCATATCTGCGTCGGTGCAGAATCGTCAGTACCGACCTTTTATCTGACTGTCTCCAAGCTGTTTACTCATAAGATACAAA
>CANRZC010000250.1 GCA_947644185.1 uncultured Acetatifactor sp. | reverse complement strand
ATCAAATGCTAATGCGCACTCCACATTTTTATCTTTATACAAGTTCATGGGAATGATCCTCCTTCTAATATTAATAATTGCTTGTCCTTAAATTATAACTGTTTTTGTATAAATTTTCCATAGTTTTCTAAAAAATATATGATTTCCCAGACGATTTTCTGTACATGTATCCAAAATCGAAAAAGTAAGGCACCTCACTGGTGAAAGCTGGCAGACATTTTCCGCGGCTAGCAGGCAATACTAAACCTGAAATCATAAATGCCTACGGCGCATGTCCGCAGGCCACAGAAAGGAATGGTTTATAATATGAAAGAGAAAGCAAATGACACCAGGCTCACTGCTGCACTGGCGAAAAACACTTTGGATGAGATTCCACAGCCCAAATCCGACGCAAAGGAAATCGTGGGGCTGATCAAACACAGCGGTAAAATCAATGGTTACCAGCTCTCTGACGGCTCTACCGTCAGCAAGGAGGAGGGGGTCCAGATGGCAAAATCCGGCGATATCAAAGGTGTGGGTGTGGCCCACAGAGGAGATACGGAATATTTGAAATCTGTGCCGGATAGCTCTGAGGGCAACAATCTGGGGAGCCTTCCCTCCATTTCAGGCTGATTGGGGCTATCCAATCAATACCTTCTTCCCCGCAAACCCAAAGCCGTACTTCCGTATCCGCTCTGTAGGTATCCCTTTTGCCTCCAGAGCGGCAGCATATTGCTTTTCCCCAATCTGCCTCAGCGCGGCGGCCACGGTGTCCTGCAGAGTCTTCTCGTCCTCCGGGTCATGGACTTTGAACTCGATAATAATCGCATCTTTATTGCGATTATTTATTATCGTGTCTCCGGTGTATCCTCCGCAGGATTCCATAGGATTTTACCTGCCAGATAGCCAGCCCCTGGAACAAATCCCCTCGGCCTGCATATTCTATGGAAAAAACTTCTCCAGCATGCTCATGTTCAAAGTCTTTCCAAAGCGCCTGGGCGGGTAATCAGAGTCACAGAACATTCGCGCGCTTGTCCAAAAAAGTCTACCCATTCCGCCTTTTTCAGTGTATAATGGCACTTAGACAATAGAAAGAGGAAATGCTGACAAATATCGTAAAGGAACGTGTGAGCCTGGTAGAGTGATTATACAGGGGCTGTAAGCAGGGACGGCCGCTTTCCCTTTGCATCTTTTGTACCTCACTTATGCCTCCGCATGTCGCCCCATGTCTCCTCCACGGGGAGAGCCTGTCATTTCTTATCCACCATGCATGAAAGTACCCCAAAATCAACATATAAAGACATCTTGTAAACAACTGAAAGACATTCTATAATGTAAGACAATAGGGTTCGCGCAGCGGTTCCTATTGTATACTGACAATAGGGTTCGCGCAGCGGTTCCGCGCGCACCTGCGAAAAAAGCGAAAGGAGACGCTAACATGAAATTTCAGAACGGATGTTGGTTATTAAAGGAGGGCTTTGGAAGCTTCTCTCCCCAGCAAATCTATGACAGCCGGATTACAGAAGACGAAGTAGTAATCTGTGCTCCCACAGCAGTGGTAAATGGCCGGGGTAACACCATAGACGGCATCAATCTCACCCTGCGGATCACTGCACCCGCAACCGAAGTTATCCGGGTGCAAGTCTGGCACCACAAGGGCGGCCTGAAGAAGGGACCGGCATTTGAGCTCACTCCCCCCACAGGAAAGACCCTTACCGTGGAGGAAGCGGAGAACTCTCTCACCATAAAAAGTGGCCATTTAAGCCTGATTCTCACAAAACGCCCCTGGTCCATGCGCTATGAGCGGGACGGATATCTTTTGACGAAAAGTGCTGGCAGAGATCTGTCCTTCCTCAAGGAAAACTGGACCGGCATGGCCTATGACAGGGGAGCTGGCGCCTATATGCGCCAGCAATTGGGCCTATCCGTGAACGAGCAAATCTACGGTTTGGGGGAGCGGTTTGGCGCCTTTGTGAAAAATGGTCAGTCCGTGTCCATCTGGAACCAGGACGGCGGCACCAGCACGGAGCAGTCCTACAAGAATATTCCTTTCTATCTATCAAACAGAGGATACGGCGTCTTCGTGAACCATCCTGAACAGGTAGACTTTGAGGTGGGCACAGAACAGGTCAATAAGGTGGGCTTCTCCGTGGCCGGCGAAGTGCTGGATTATTATCTCTTAAATGGCCCCTCTATGAAAGAAGTGCTGGAGCGGTATACGGACCTGACAGGAAAGCCTGCCCTGCCCGCCCCCTGGACCTTTGGCCTGTGGCTGTCCACCTCCTTTACCACAGATTACGATGAGGCCACAGTCATGAGCTTTATCGACGGCATGTTAGAGAGAGGAATTCCACTGTCCGTATTCCATTTCGACTGCTGCTGGATGAAGGAATTCCACTGGACAGACTTTATCTGGGATGAGGCCGTATTCCCGGATCCAGAGGGAATGCTTGCACGGATCCACGCCAAAGGAATCAAGATCTGCGTCTGGATCAATCCCTATATCGGGCAGGAGTCGGCGCTGTTCGATGAAGGCATGGAAAAGGGCTATTTTCTAAAGCGGCCTGACGGCAGTGTATGGCAGTGGGATATGTGGCAGTCAGGCATGGCAGTGGTAGACTTCACCAACCCGGAGGCAACACGCTGGTACCAGCAGGGGCTGGTAAAGCTACTGGACATGGGCGTGGACTGCTTCAAGACGGACTTCGGCGAGCGGATTCCCACAGACGTGGTCTACTGGGATGGATCTGATCCTGTGAAGATGCATAACTTCTACACCTATTTATACAACAAGGCCGTGTACGAGACTCTAGCCAAAAAGAGGGGCAAGGCAGAGGCTGTGCTGTTCGCCCGTTCCGCTACTGCAGGCGGCCAGAAATTCCCGGTGCACTGGGGCGGGGACTGCTGGTCCGACTACGAGTCCATGGAGCAGAGCCTCCGGGGCGGACTGTCATTGACAAGTTCGGGCTTTGGCTTCTGGAGCCATGACATCGGCGGCTTCGAGAGCAAATCCACGCCGGATGTGTACAAGCGCTGGTGTGCTTTCGGACTGCTCTCCACCCATTCCAGGCTTCACGGCTCCTCCTCTTACAGAGTGCCCTGGCTCTATGACGAGGAGAGCGTGGATGTGGTGCGCTTCTTCACCAGGCTGAAAGCATCTCTGATGCCTTATCTGTACCGGTGCGCTTGCGAGACCTCCCAGACAGGCGTTCCCATGATGCGGAGCATGGTCCTGGAATATACAGAGGACCGCAACTGCGCTTACCTGGCCAATCAGTATATGCTGGGGGATTCTCTGCTGGTGGCCCCGGTTCTCAATGAGGAGGGCATAGCGGAATATTACCTGCCGGAAGGCATCTGGACCAACTTCCTCACCGGGGAGACAAGGCAGGGTGGCCAGTGGTACCGGGAAAAGCACGGGTATCTCAGCATTCCGCTGTATGTGCGGGAGAATAGCATCCTTGCAGTGGGTGCAAAGAATGACGGCCCTGTGTATGACTACGCAGAAGACGTCTCCTTCCGGGTCTATTCAGTAGCGGATGGCGCAAAAGCGGAAACTGTGGTATACAGTGGAGAGGCTGTGCAAGAGGCAAAGATTTCCGTAGAGCATAAAGGCGGCATTTATACAATTATTTTCCAAGGGGAAAAGCCCTGCACAGTAGTGCTGACAGGTGCCGGGCAGCCAGTGAAGGCAGAGGGTGCCGCATGCACTGTACAGGATGGAGATGCTGTGATCTCCTTTGCCAAAGCCGGAACCGCCAGGATTTCTTTCTAAGCCCTTTGATTTCTTTGTCCGGTGTTTGGGGCTAGTTTAAGCCGGGAAGCTTGCTTTTTGCGGTTTCCCGGCGTTTTTGTTTACTATTCCAACTCTCTATCCACTGCTCCATGAGGCGTTGCCGATGTCGGCGCACTGTCAGTAGTCTTCGTACTCCAACATGTGTTTGGACTCCGGCATGCTTCAGACTATAACTCAGTTTGGCTGCGGTCTCGGGCCTGTAGACCAGTTTACAAATTTTCATTGACATATTTCTTTTCTCTCCGTATAATAATAGTACCAGACAGGCAACGGCGTGTGTC
>CANRZC010000249.1 GCA_947644185.1 uncultured Acetatifactor sp. | reverse complement strand
CAGGATGTGGAAAAGACAATAATGCAGACAGCGGAAAAAGTGATGATGTAAGCATACAGAGCACATCTGCCCTTTTCAGAGGAATGGCCTTGCGGGAGGGCAGAACCACACTGCCGCCTGAGCGCCTGCTGGGATCATAGGCAAATCTGCCGCCTGCTGTAGGCGCCTGGACAGGATGGGGTCTGCCGCTATAGTACCTGAATGTGACAAAATACAGCAGTCCGCCACAGGCCAGCATACCTGCAGACACCAACAGGATAAAGGCGGATTTTCTGTCATAAGCAGCCGGGTCATAGAAAAATAGAACATGGGCGGTATTCAGAAAATGGAAAAAGCTAAAACCTGTATAGCATAGGTAGGTCAGCGGAGTGGGTATGTAGAGATAGGCTAACAAAAGCATTACCAGCCCAGGATAGAGATAGCGCTCATGCATCCGCACAGAGAACAGGAAAATGCTGATCACCAGGAAAGCAGCCAGGAAAGGATACTTTGTCCTGGAACTGCGGTTCTTCAAACTGATAAAAAAGGTCATCAGGACCGTGACAGCAATGGCTACCATGCCAATACTTTGATAGGACAAGCCCACAAAGGTGTTGCCCTGGCTAATCCAGTTTAGACCCAAAAGCCCCCAGAGATTGCAGGCATTCACTGCGGCATAAGGGTAGGAGCCCAAAGTGTCCCTAAGCTGTGACACTACATTGACCAGGCCAAAGGGAAGGCATAGCAGGATGCCGCCTGCGGCCACAGACAGACATTGGAACAGACAGCGAAGAAGCCTGACCAGGGAAGAGGAGTGAGGGCTGTCCGTGGAAGATTTGGGCCAGATATGGTCAATGGTACCTGCCAGGAGTACAGGGCCCAAAAGCAACATTTGGGGTTTGATCAAGAGTCCTAAGCCAAAAGCGATATACCCGGAGTACAGCCTTCCGCGGATCAGAGAAAGGCACAGGATCACTGCCAGCAGAGCAGACAGAGAGTCCACCTGACCCCAGATGGAGGAGTTTAGCACAATCGCAGGGTTGAAAAGATAAGCGGCACACAAAAAGAAGGCATGGTGTCTGGAAAGCCGTCTGGAGGCTTCCCTGCAGAGCAACATGCCACATGCCAGATCCGCGAAAATCGAAGGGAGCTTTAGCAGGATCAAATGGGCCACAGAATAGTATTCTATGTGAAAAAGTCTGCGGATACCGCCTATAAGCCACAGAACATAGAGATATCCTGGCGGATAATCTGAGAACACATCAGGGGAATAGAAGCCTCCAGGGCCAATCTCACAGATTCTATCAGCCCATGCGGCAAAGCAGGCTGTGTCAGAACCGAAGCCCTTTGACAGCGCGGCAGCAAGCAAGCGCACAAGAAAGGCCGATCCAAATAAGACGAAAAAGTAGCCTTTGGAGAATGAGAGTTGTCTTTTTTCAGAGGCAATAAAACATACGCCCAGGAGGAAAAGACCCAATAGTGCAACAAGATAGATGAAAATCATAGCTATAAATTCCTTTTTGCTTTTATTTTATGCACAGGCCCGCACAAAGGTAATATGCCGCTTAGGCGGCGTGCGGGCCGCGCGGCGAGTAGTGGAGAAGGGCATTCCCCTACTCGATTGATGGTTTCACAATCATTTTAGATTTATTATAGCAAAAAAAGTGGTAGAAGGAAAGGTTTTATGTTATACTTGTTTAATGTGAGTAAAACTTTAATTGGATGGAATTTTCAAGGGCAGGGTAGGATATATGGGCGCTTTTGTGAGCTTTCAAAATGTGAAAAAGGTATATAAGACGGGAGAGGTAGAGATTACAGCCCTACATGATGTGAATTTTGAGATCGAGAAAGGGGAATTCTGCGTCATTGTAGGTGCCTCCGGCGCAGGGAAGACTACCATATTAAATATTTTGGGCGGAATGGATACACTGACAGAGGGGGAGGTAACCCTGGATGGACAGAGAGTGTCCTCCTTTAACAAAAAGCAGCTCACCTCCTACAGGCGCTATGATGTGGGATTTGTGTTTCAGTTTTACAACCTGGTCCAGAATCTGACAGCCCTGGAGAATGTGGAATTGGCGGCCCAGATTTGCCGGAATCCCCTGGATGCAGCGTCGGTGCTGGAACAGGTGGGATTAAAGGATCGGGCTGGCAACTTTCCTGCCCAGCTTTCAGGAGGAGAGCAGCAGCGGGTGGCCATTGCCAGAGCTCTGGCCAAGAATCCAAAGCTTTTGCTTTGCGATGAGCCCACAGGAGCGCTCGACTATAACACTGGAAAAGCGGTGCTTAAGCTTTTGCAGAATACCTGCAGAGAGGTGGGCAAGACGGTCATCGTCATCACCCACAACCAGGCGCTGACAGCCATGGCAGACCGCATTATCACAGTGAAGAGCGGCACCATTGTAGACATGGTAAAAAATGATAAAATAGTCGATATTTCGGAAATAGAGTGGTGAGTCTATGCGGGGAATCAGGAAGACTACTTTCAGAGAAATCAAATCCAGCTTTGGGCGCTTTTTGGCCATATTTGGCATTGTAGCGCTGGGAGTGGGCTTTTTTGCGGGTCTGAAGGTGACCACTGAAGCCATGGTGGACACAGTTACCAACTACTTAGATGTGCACAGATTCTACGATTTGCGATTGGTGTCCACACTGGGCTTTGATGCAGAAAATGTAGATTTTTTTGCCTCTGCCAGAGATGTGGAGGCAGCGGAGGGAGCAGTTTCCTTTGATGTGCTCTATGAGCTATCGGACGAACAAACCGGCGTTATCAAGGCCTTTAGCATGCCGGAGGAGGTCAACACTTTAAAGCTCATATCTGGCAGGCTGCCCGAGACAAGCAGTGAGTGTGTGCTGGACAGCAGCAGCTTCTCCAAATCAGACGTAGGGGGTGTCATCCGTCTGTCCCAGGACAATGCAGAGGAGGATTTGGAGCATTTTTCCCATAGAGAATATACGGTGGTAGGATTGGTGCAGTCTCCTCTCTATATTCAATTTGAAAGAGGCAACACCACCCTGGGGGCAGGCCGGTTGGACGGATTTGTGTACCTGGGGCCAGAGGGATTTGATGTAGACTATTTCACGGAAGTCTATGTAAGCTTCCAGCAGGATTACGATCTCTACAGCAAGGCATACAACACATTTTTGGAGGAGAAGGAGCCTGTCTGGGAGACCTTCGTGGGAGTTCAGGCACAGGACCGCTATGAAAGGCTTTTTGGGGAGGGCACTGAGAAGCTTGCAGATGCTCGCGCCGAACTAGATGACAATCGCACCATGGGGGAGGAAGAGCTGGAAGAGGCGGCTAAGACCCTGGAGGAAGCCAAAGAGCAGCTAGACGAAGGGGAGAAGGCGCTGGAGGAGGCCAAAGAAGAGCTTTCGGAGGGCGAAGAGACCATTCGCCAGAAGCAGAAGGAGCTTTCCGATGCCAAAGCTACCATTGCCCAAAAGGAGATAGAGCTTGCGGAGGGTGAGACTACCATTGCCCAGAGCGAGAAAGAGCTTTCTGAGGCCAGAACAGCCATAGATACCAATGAGGTGGCTCTGCGCAGAGGAGAGAGGGAGCTTGCCGAGGGCAAGGCACAGATTCGCAGCGGTGAATCCACCATTGCAGTTTCCAGAAAAGTGATTAATGAGAGCAGGATTCAACTGCAGGCGCAGCTGGATGATCTCAGACAAAATGGGGGTGAAGTCACCAATCCATCCCTTGTGACCAGACTGGAGGAAGCCCTGGCGCGCCTAGACCAGGCGGAGGCGGAGCTTTTGGTACAGGAACAGGAATTGAATGCAGCCAAAGCTCAGATAGCTGCCAGCGAACAGCAGTTGGACAATGGCTGGGCCGCGGTTATTTCGGCCAGAACCCAGCTGGAGGAGGGAGAGCGGGCTCTGTCCGATGCAAAGCTGGAAATGGAGAGCGGCAGGCGGCAGATAGAGGACGCCAAACAGAACGTGGAGGAGGGGGAGAAAGCCCTTGAAACTGCCAGGGAGGAGCTGGAGGAAGGCAGGAGAACCCTCACAGAAAAGGAAGCAGAGCTAGCCCAGGCAAAGCAGGACTATGCGGACGGAGAAAAGGAGTACCAGGAG
>CANRZC010000248.1 GCA_947644185.1 uncultured Acetatifactor sp. | reverse complement strand
CCTGCCCTGTGGTCTCTTCATTGCCCCATTTTAACCAATAAGATTCAATGGGATGAATGACACCGATCTTTACCAAGGGCTTTCCTCTTACCAGTGCAGTGTTCAGCCTGGAAAAATAATCCTCAATCTTTTTGTATTTCCGATACCAGGGAGATTGATAGCCAATGCAGGCTGGATAATCGCGCTTCGCCTCCCCCTCCATGGACACCCAGGTCAGATGATGGACACGGATAGTGACACCCAGCGCAGCCTGCCAATCTCCGGCAAGCTTGTGATTTCTGAAATCAAAATCCCAGTTGGTCACACCGTAGAGCTCACTGAGCATCCCCTCTCTAGCATACTGATGGACTGCGCTCTGGGTCTGCTTTGCGGTGGTCAGTTCTCTCCAGTCGCAGAGCATATCGATTCCAGGCAGCTGGAAGCTGCGGTAAGAGCGCATTGCCTCCCCCAGCGCGGCTGTCTGGCTCCGCAGAGTAGGCTCCTCCATCATATGGCCAGTCAGGGCAAAGCCATGGGCCTCACACCAACTGCCAATCTGATCTGCAAAGGCCTGGGAAAAGCGCTCCGCAATATGGTCATGGTAATGATATCTGGTCACAGAGACCGGTTTTCCCTCCATTTCCCAAAATACCTCTGGCAGATGCTCTAAAAAAGAATCGCCGTAGGCCGCACTGTAGCTCTCCTCGAAATCGTCAGTGTACGGAATGAATTGTGTCTCTTTGTCATCCGCCCTGCCCAGACGGCTTTTGTGGACAAACTGGGGTTCATCTGTGAAAATCGACGGAATATCCTTCCCAAAGGAATCCCCCAGCTTTCCCGCATACTTCTCATGGACTGTCTGTAAGAAAAAAGCCATGGCTTTGGGATCCAGCGTGTTGACATAGGCTTGATTGTTAAACCAAGCGCTGTCCCCAGACACCTCCAGATAAGCATACCAGGGGGCATATCCCTGGGGCAGTTCATCCTCCTTTGCAAGTGTACAGTAATCGGTCATATTTCCCTTTTCATTGAGCTTTACACCATAGCGCATCAGAAATTTTCTGGAATGATTGCGAATGGCTCTGGCAGAGGAGGAGGATTCTCCTTTCTCCTCCGGAAAGCCCTCTTCAATGGGCTCTGAAGAAAATACCAGACAGCGTTGCCTGTATTCCTCATGGCAGGTTACCAGACCGCCTCCAAACCCGGAAGGCCAGCGGTCTTCATCGTACAGCCAGGTCAGCATGCCCTTTTCTTTGAACTGATCATGGGCATAGGAAACCAGATCAAGGAATTCCTCACTCATGAAGGGGATGTTCATACCAGTGCGGCTGTGAATGTGGGCGCCGCCCATTCCCATGTCCTGCAGATCCTTGGTCTGCTGTGCGATCTGTTTCTTTGTCACTTTGCAGTTCCAGGCCCAGAACGGGGTACCCCGGTATTCGCTGGACGGATTCCGGAACAGCTCCTTGTCCAATGTCTTTTCTTCTTTTCGTGGATATAGCATTTTGTTACCCTCCTATTTGATTTTAGATATCTTTCTAAAATAGCATTCTGTTCATATATTCGTCTGCAAAAAACGGATTCACTGACAATTCCACTATTTTTGCCTGCCGGGCATAAGCTTCGCAGATGCTTCTGTAGTCTTTATTTAATAACAGCATAGACGCTCCACTCAAGGCAGCATTGCCTATTACACGGATATTCGGCAGCATTTCCTCTGGAAACAGTCCAATTTTTGCTGCATTCTCCGCATTGAGATAACTGCCAAAGCCTCCTGCTATGAAAAACTTCTGGACATCTGTGCAGGTCAGTTCTGCTGTGTGCAGCAAGGTCCGAATCCCGGCATGGATAGCGCTTTTTGCCAATTGCACCATTCTCACATCATTCTGTGTAAAGGTAACTGGTTCACAGATGGTTATACACTCCTCTTCAAGATAGCCTGTGTCATCCATCTGGCCTGTTTTCAGGAGGCAAGCCACGGTATCCACCACTCCGCTTCCGCAGATTCCCACCGGTGCAATGTCTCCAATCACATGACTGGCAAGCGCGCCATCCCTTACAAATACGCTGTCAATGGCACCGTTACTTCCGCCCATTCCCATGGAGATTCCAGCTCCCTCAAAGGCTGGCCCCGCCGCAGTGGAGCAGCAATATAGTTCTCCCTTATGCCACAAGGCCATCTCTCCATTGGTGCCTATATCCACCAAAAGCTTTGTGTCTGGCGTATCACACAGCCCTCCAGCTAAAACTGCTGTCACAAGATCTGCCCCCACAAATGCCGCCATGCAGGGAGCCAGATACACCCTTGGAGATGCACAGGACAATCCCAGATCCTCTGCCTGCACTGTCTCGCCAAAAAGGCGTTTTGCCGCAAAGGGTGCATGGGACAGGGGCTCTGTGGAGGTGCCTGTGAGCAGATGAAGCATGACCGTGTTCCCTGTTATCACCAATTGGTCAATTTTTTCAGGCGCCAGGTTTGCCTTTTCACACAGCTCCTCCATCAATCCATCTATTGCTTTACAGATTGCCTGTGTAAGCTTTCTGCCTTCTCCCCGCAAATCAGCTTCCATACGGGAAACCACATCTGCTCCCCAGCTAATTTGCGGATTTAACCCACTTCCCTGGGCCTGTAGAACCCCATTTGTGTCATAGAGACGTGCTGCAAGGGTGGTGGTGCCAATATCCAGCACAAAACCATAGGACTGAAAAGCTGGCTTCAGTGCAAAATCTGGCATAGTTCCAATGGCCTGGATTTGCTCCCCGCTGTGTAGCCCTAGTTTTACAGTGCAATTTCCTTCCACCATGGTACAGCAAGCCAGCCGAACTCCCTGTTTGATCTCATCCTGGGACAAAAGCCGCTTCTCCGGCTCTGAGAGAGGACTTAAACTTCCCTTTGCCACCACCTTACATTTTCCACAGCGGCCATGACCACCGCATGGCATGCCAAAGGCTTCACATTGCGCTTTCGTCAACAAATCTCCCAACAGCGTTCCTGATGGGGCTGTGTAAACAATTCCATTGATCTTAACTTCTGCCATACATACGCCTCACTCTTTGGAGTATCCGAAATTTTACAGGATGGAACAAAACACGCCGCCAAAGTAAGTTACTGTATTCTGCCCATTTATGTATTTCATTCCACAGGCCCCGGCAAGCTTTGACACATTGATCCCATATGCTTCCAGCGACGAAATGGCCAAGTCAGGGAAACGACAGGGAATATTATCCACTCTGGCGCAGACCGGGCAGATATGGCATCCCCCAGCACCTAAATGTAGCACACGCAGAAAGGAGTCTTCCCTTACAGCTTTTGCCATTGCCTGGGTCAAAAGACTATGCTTTTTGGCGGCTGTTTCCATACCTTCTATATCATAGCTATCCTCCAGCATTCCTATGGTTTGATAAATGACCGCATAGTCAAAGGTATATATTGTCCTTATCAGCGTGTCTATGTCTCCGGCATCTGGGGGACAGGTCCAACATTTCCCATACTTCCCACAGGTATTCTGCTCACACAGCTTCCGAAAGCTTACGTCTGTCTCCACCTTTGACACAGGAATTACAGCTGCCTTGTAAGCGCCCTTTTGCAAAGCCATTTTCACCAAACCGTCCAGGATATTAAGCTGGTCTAATTTTTCCACTCCCTGTTCTCCTTATCATTCATAGCGGATTTTCTTGATTTCCTCTGCATAATATTGTACCAATTCAAATTTGGAGCCTGGCATAAGCCTGTGATCCGGGCAAGGAATAAAGCCTCCCAATGCCGCAAGGCGCTGCATGCGCTGGAGCTCCGCATCCACCGCTGCCTTGTCCTTTCGGAAAGCAGTCTTGTCCATGCCGCCCACGCCCAGCATCCCCTTGCCGAATTTATTGCGAGCCGCCTCAAACTGATCCCCCCATACGCCTACTTCGATAGGAAACATGGTATTAACACCATTTTCAAACCAGGTAGGTAAGAGCTTCTCTGTCACACCATCGCAGTCCAACGAAATAATATCAATCCCATACTGATGGCACAGTTCATTTCTCTTTTTATAGTGCTTCCCACAAAGCTCATTAAACAGCTCCGACTAGATTTACTTGCCTCTACAAAATTAATTTCGTTCATA
>CANRZC010000247.1 GCA_947644185.1 uncultured Acetatifactor sp. | reverse complement strand
ACTGCTATCACAGCCCTATCATACCCGGAAAGTATCTGTACCGCCGCATGGGCCTTGCCCTGGAGAACTGTGGCAGAGATATTCTGTTTTCCGCCTGCTCCTGGGGTGTGGATGAGACCCATGAATGGATCAAGACCACCGGCGCTTCTATGTGGCGCTCCACAGGGGATATCTTTGATACCTGGGAGTCTATCAAGGAACTGACCAAACAGCAGGAAAAGCTTCATCCTTACAATGGTGTGGGGTGCTTTAATGATATGGATATGCTGGTGGTAGGCATGTATGGCAAAGGAAATGTGGGCTTAAAGGGCTGCACAGACATCCAGTACAGAACACATTTTTCCATCTGGGCATTCATGGGATCCCCCTTAATGATTGGCTGCGATATCCGGGATATGAGCGATGCAGCGTTAGACATTTTGCGCAATGAGGAGATCATCCGCATTAACCAGGACAGCCTCTGCCGTCAGCCAGTGAAATTGGTAGGTACATGGTCAGGAGAGGACCTGCTTCTGTATTCCAGACAGCTTGAAAATGGGGATCTGGCAATTGGTATGTTTAACATGGGCGAGAATAAAGTGGTGGCAAGGCTAAATTTGGACGAGCTAGGGCTTCCCTTCAGCACAGGAAGAACCCTGGAGGCGAAGGAGCTTTGGACAGGAGATACCATCGAAGTGAAGAATGCCACTATGATACGGGAGCTGGCACCCTTTGACTGCGCCATGATCCGGGCAAAGGTAGTGAAGCTGTGATGGATGGCTGCATGATATGCGGGAAACCCTTGTCCTATAATGAAATCGGCGCTCACAAAAAGTTTATCAACAGAGGGAGCAAGGCGTTTTTATGCAAGGCATGTCTGGCGGCAAAGCTGGGTGTGACAACGGAAGAAATTGACAGGAAAATTGAGCAGTTTAAGGCCCAGGGCTGCACGCTGTTTGTGTAGAAAGCATTTTGGGGAGTGCCGATTTTGGGCACTCCCTTTGCAATATTATTCTACCTTTTCCTTTGCGGCAGCAGAGGCCAGGGCACGGTATTTGGCTTTCTCCTCAGCCATCTCCTCCACGGTTTTGGTGTGCAGCTTGAAGCCCTTTGCGGGATGGCAGGGGATGGGGCTATCCTGCAGTCTTTTTTCAGCCCTTGGAATCTCTTCGCTGTACTGGGGCAGCCATTCCCTGCCTGCCACCAGCATTTCATCCACCATCTGGCGGATTTCATCAGGGGTGCAGACAGCACCAGTAAGGGGATCCATCATGGCCGCCTGGTAAAGCAAATGAATATCTCCCTGCACGGCTGCCTCCACAGCTAGCTTTTGTACCCATACGCTGGCGGAGCAAATGGCTGCGCAGCCCAGAGGCAAATCCCCTACCTTAGGGATGGAGATCCCGTTGTAGTCCACATAGCAGGGCACCTCCACCACGCACTCTGCGGGAAGATTGGTGATAGTGCCATTGTTCATCACATTGAAGCACCCTCTGTATACTCGGCCGGTTTCCAGGCTCTCTATGATATAGCTGCCATGCTCAGTGGAGCGCTCTTCCGGGACAAACCTTTTGGCAGGCTCCTTCAACCAGTTGGGGAAGTCAGTCTCGAACCAGTTCCTGCTCTCCCTGCACACCCGCAGATATCCAGCAGTCTCTCCCTGGATCCAGGAGCTGTAGTTGATCCATTTCTCCATATCCTCCGGACGCTTGCGGTACCACATCAGGTATTCAGACAGATGACCATTGGACTCCGTAGAATAGTATCCGAAATTCCGCATGACATCCAGTCGGATGTTCTCATCCTTTGCAAAATCAGCCTGCTTCATCAGCTCATACAGTTCCCCAGTGCGCTCCACACCGTCAGTCTTTACACTGATATACCAGGTTTGGTGGTTGAGGCCTGCGCAGATAATATCCACATCCTTCTTTTCCCGGCCCAGGGCCTTTGCGATCTGCTCATGTCCGTGCTGGACTCCATGGCAGAGACCGTAGGTGGGCACTTTGCCGTACTTGTTGCAGGCCCAGGTCACCATGGCGTTGGGATTGGAGTAATTTAAAAGAATGCAGCCCGGTGCTGCCACATCTCTGATATCCTTACAGAAGCCCAACATAGCGTGAATGCCCCGCTGGCCGTACATGATACCGCCGATGCAGAGAGTATCCCCCACACACTGATCCACGCCGTATTTTAAGGGGATCTCCACATCAGTCTCAAAGGCCTCCAGCATACCGATGCGGACGCAATTGATCACATATTTTGCGTTCTGAAAGGCCTCTCTGCGATCCAAGGTGGCATGGATTTTGATGTCTAATCCATTCTCATCGATATCTCGCTGACACAGCTGTGTCACCATCCGCAAATTATCTGGATTGATATCTGTAAAGGATACTTCAATGTGGTGAAACTGGGGCACTGTCAGAATATCTGCCAGAAGTCCTCTGGTGAAGCCGATGCTTCCGGCTCCTATGAATGCTACTTTGAATGACATGATTTTCCCTCCTTGTGACATTTTTTGATGGCCTTACTGTGGGGGCAGAATTTTTGCCCGGATGGGCTGCATATTTGCAGCCACTGCTTTCCAGGCGGCTGAGCAGACGGTATGTCCCTACTTTCCTTTCCCAAGGAAAAGTGCTATAATTATTATAGAATAAGGGACAATGCGGCCTATTCTGCCATGGCGGGCGCTGTAAGTCTGCAAACCGCAGTATGGTACTTGTCTCCATGATAGAGAAAAGCAAAGCTTTTTTCAATGGTAACTATTTGATAAGAAAGGGTAATTTTTTGATGTACAGAAAACAGGAAGATAACAGGGAAGAGGATTTTTTGGACAATTATGCTTTTCATTTTCTGGGGGATGTGGAGGAGCCGTTTATCCAATTGATAGCCATAGGCAGAGAGGCCAGGTATTCCGCTGCATACCACTGGGAGAACAGCAGGCGTCTGCCTGCCTATCTTTTCCAATATACACTGGGCGGGAGCGGTACGGTGGAGATAAACGGCCAGGCACAGACGGTGGATACGGGAAAGGCGTTTTTCCTGAAGATGCCCGGGGAAGAGAGCTATTACTTTGACCCGGAACGCAATCAGGCTCCCTGGGAATTTCTGTTTGCCATGTTCGAATGTCATGGAGCGGAGCGGTACTGCAGACAGATAGAGAGCCAATTGGGACAGATCTTCTCGCTGCCCCCCAATCATGAAGCAATCCGGCTGCTGTGCGAGATGCATGTTATGGCAAAGGAGGGAAGAGCCCACAATCCCTTTTTGCAAAGCAGCAGAGCCTTTGCCTTTTTATGCCTTTTGTGCGCGCTCCCTCCAAAGAACGGAGATCCGGACATATCCTTAAGCGCCAGGGCGAAAGCGTATATCATTGACAACTGCACGTCTCCCATAGGAATAGCGGATGTGGCGGCCTCCCTGAAAGTGAGCCAGAGCCATCTCTCCAGACAGTTTTACAAGGAGACAGGGACAAAGCCCATGGATTATCTCACCAGGGCCCGTCTGGATAAGGCGGTGGAGCTGTTGACTGCCGGGGACAGGAGCGTGGGGGAGGTGGGAGCTGTATGCGGCTTTTCCAGCGCCAATTATTTCAGCAAATTCTTCAAGAGGCATATGGGTATGACGCCTGCGGCGTTTCGGGAGTACGTCAGGCGGGAGGGGTATTCGAAGATGCAGATATAATAGGGTTATGTCAAATCCCGTTTACCCCATACCGGCTCCGATACTCCGAGGGCGTCAGTCCCGAACACTGCTTAAATGCGCGGCAGAAGTGGTAGATACTGGAGAAACCGCATTGATAGGATATCTCCGTAAGGGATAATTTGTTTTCGCAGAGCAATTGCTTTGCCTTCTTGATGCGCATTTCAATGATATATTGCTTTGGCGTAGTCTTATAGCTTTCCCGAAACAGGCGGCGCAGGTAGCTCTCACAAATGCCTGCTTCTGCGGCAATCTCCACATTGGAAAGCGCGGTATCATCCAAATGTGCGATAATATATTGTGTAGCCCGGGTCAGGTTAATGTTCTTTAACTTAGGCTCATCCATCAGTCTGTCCAGAATGCCATAAAAGAGGCGCATCATCTTCAGCCGACTTCCGTTTATCATTGCAAGCTGTCTTAGCTTTTCATAATCACTGAAGTA
>CANRZC010000246.1 GCA_947644185.1 uncultured Acetatifactor sp. | reverse complement strand
ATTAAATGGTTTTGTGATATAATCATCTGCACCGATATTCAATCCCAGGATCTTGTCTGTGTCCTCCGACTTTGCAGATAGCATGATGATAGGAATACTGCTGTACTCTCTGATTTTCAGAGTGGCACGAATGCCATCCAATTTGGGCATCATAACATCCATGATCAGCAGATGAATTTCTTCCTTCTTCAGCAATTCAATGGCCTGCTTTCCATCATATGCTTTCAAGATACTATGTCCGTCCTGCCTCAAATAAATCTCTATTGCATCCACAATTTCTCGGTCATCGTCACACACAAGTATATTTGCCATATTTCTTCACTCCATCTCCCAGGATTTCCCTTTCAGGATAATTAAAACATATCTTTTTTAAATGTTAGATGTAAAAAATATGAAAGTTTTCTTAAGCTTTCTGTGAAATATTCAGTGCCAGAAACGCAGCCAGACTTCCACGCCTCCCGCCACTGGCCCGGTGAGAAAACAGATAATCACTATTGTGGCAGGTACAGATGTCTGTCACCGCAATATGGGAAGGATCCATCCCCGCCTGTCTTAAGATCAGCGCATTGGCAAGCCAAAGGTCCAACTGATATTTTCCTGGAGCTCTTCCAGGCACTGCCACCTTATCTCCCAGCATGTCTATAAACTGTATTGCCACATCTTCGCTGACCTCATAGCAATCTCTGCAGATAGAGGGGCCGATTGCCGCATACAGATCTTTGACTCTGGTTCCGAATTGTTCCTGCATCCTTTCTATCATGCGCTGTCCCATTCTGCCCACCGTGCCACGCCAGCCAGAATGTGCCAGCCCAATGGCCCCATGCACAGGGTCCACAAAATAAAGTGGCACGCAGTCCGCATAAAAGGTCACCAGCACCAGCCCAGTCTGGTCTGTCACCATACCATCCACATCCGTGTAATCACGCTCCCTCAGGATTCCTTTTCCCTTATCTGCAGCTGTCATAGATCGGATATTGGTGGTATGGGTCTGATATGAGGCCACCATGTCCCCAACCTCACAGCCTAGCACCTCTGCAATCCGCCCATAATTTTCCAGCACATTCTCCCGGCTGTCGCCTCTGTCCACGCTAAAATTCATAGTGGAGAATTCCCCTCTGCTCACCCCGCCTATGCGGGTGGAGAACAAATGCTTTACGATTCCTGTCTGCTCCAGCAGCGGAAAGGTCAGGTACTCCACAGCCTCACCCTCCTGGGTCAGAGCACAGTTCTGACGCACAGCCTGCTCCTTCCAGCCCTCTGCATCCGTTTTCTGCCCTATCTGTCTACTCCAGTCTGTCCGCTGTATCTGAACCACTTTCCTATTACCTCCACATTATCAACTATGAGTATAAATATGCGAAAAAGCGTTTTGTATCCACTCCACTTCTGTACCTTGTATTCCCACCACATCATATCGGATGCTTTCGTCCTCTCCCAGTCCATGGGTATATCTGTAATAATCCGCAACTCTACAGATCCGACATTGCTTGCGATAGTCCACGGCCTCCAACGCATGGCCCTTATCAAAAGTGCTCCGGTATTTTACCTCCACAAACACCAAATACCCTTGATGGCGTCCGATGAGATCGATTTCGCCTTGTCTGCAGCGGTAATTGGTCTCCAATACCCGCATTCCTTTTCCAGTCAAGTATTCTGCTGCCTGCCTTTCATGATCTGCTCCTGTTTTCCGTTTATTCAAAAAGCAACTACCTCTTAATCTTCCCCTTAATCTTGTCCATGGAATCCACAAACACCAAAATCTCCGCCACTACCTCATACAGCTCTGGCGGTATCATATCCCCGATATCCAGCCTGGATAAGGTATCTGCCAGCTTGTCATCCCGATGAATCGGCACATCGCTCTCCTGGGCCCTCTCAATGATTCTCTCTGCAAGGATCCCCCGCCCACTGGCCACAACCCTAGGTGCCGCATCCGAAGGATCATATTCCAGCGCAATGGCCTGCTTTAATTTCCCGTCCTTCTCTCTCTTCCCATCCATAACCCCAAATCCCCTCTTACAGCCTTAGAAAATCTTCTCATCCTTCCCGCCATACACCAGAAACCAATCTCTAGTATCCATTACAACAGAACACAGTTCTGTTGTAAAAACAATCGGTGCAAAACCGGAAGAATGCCTGCACTTGGCATTCTTCTATGTGCAATTTAGATTTTCAAGCGCCATGCACTTTGGCGCTTTAGGCTGTGTACTTTACAGCCTTAGAAAATCTTTGCACATTAGGTGCGTACATCAAAAGCATACCTGGAGAGCATAACCCCCCGTTCCTGTCCTAGCAGTGGATCCAGCCCACCTTTTGTAGTTTCCTTCGTTTTCTCTTCCCGTGTGGTCATGGCATAGCTGCAATCATACCCTCGCTTCCGCAGGCGATCTGTCAAAATATCCATATGGGCCGCCATAAAATCTATCATATCATCATCTCGCAGATAAAATTTTGTATTCACCTTATTGCTTTGCATGGCCACATATACATCCACAGGTCCCAAATGCTCCATGTCCAGATGAAGCAGTGCACTGACATTTCCTTCCTTCTGTGCCAGATTCTTTTTATTGGTGTAGACATACAAGTCCCCATGGGCATCTCTTTGCTGCAGGCGCAAAGGAAGCTGCACATAACTGTACATTTGGTTGAGCTGCTGCAAGAAATCCACATTCTGGGACATGGAAGTGGTGGCTTGAAAGGCCTGACTGCCGCTTTGTCCGGCATTCTCTAGCGCTCCTGTCAGGCCCTTGAGCTGCCTGTCCAGCCTGCGATATAATTCGTCCACCTTTCCCGGAATTGCCAGCTCCTCTGGCCGCAGCATCCAGTCTGCCTTGAAGGCATCGGCAAAAAAAGCACGGAAATTTTGCCCGGAAAGCAGCCTCTCCAAAGCCTGCATTGCAGCAGAAGAAGTCCTGGCACCTTCAGCCAATGTGCCAAGCTTTGTAAAGAGAAGTCCTGCGTCCATCTGTCCCCCGGCAAATTGCAGAATCTGGCTCCGCAGTTCAGAAGCCTCCTCAGGAGGCAGGTTCAAAGCATCTACCAAACCCAAAGCTTCCTCCGCAAAAGCCCCCCGCAGACTGCCCTGTAATGTATCCGCCATTTCTTCTCCCTGGATTTGCGCCAATGTCTGTCCATTCAACAGCTGGGACACATCCCCCATTCCTGCCCCACCAGAAAGAGTATTTCCCTGCATTTCCTCCGAGACCTTCGCCCCCATCCCTGGAAGGGTATCCGCCACAGAACCCTCCCCAAGGATTTCGGTCCCTGCACCAGATACCATCGGCACTGGCTGGCCCTCTCCCTCTATCCCTTGTCCTGTCTGTGCAATACTGGATTCACTGACTAGGGAAAGCACCTCCTGATACAGCCTGACAGCCCCTAGCACATCTCCCTTCGCTATCATAGAATCAAATACCTCTGGAAGCGCCCCCAACACATCCTGCATGCCATCCACCAGCTGATAGGTCATATTTCTGTAGGATACCATCTGATTCACGTTTGCCTCATTTACCGGCATTTGCAGTTTATGGAGATTGATAATGTCTGAGACATTTCCCTGGGGAAAACTATTTATCTCACGAAATATCTGCTGTAAGCTGCCTTTGTTCACTGGAAGCCCAGCCTCCATTAACTGCTCTGTCATATCTATGGTAGTACGGTTCACAGGAAGTCCGGCCATATCCAACGCCTTCAGTACATTTACATCGGTAGAGACATTGGTAAACAAAGGGCTTAGGGTAAGCGCACTTCCATTGTTCTTTACCTCAAAGGTCATATTTTTGCCAATGTCAATATTCATATTTCGGTCTATCCGGGCGTTCAGAACCATGTCCTCAGAGAGCTTTATCTGCACCTCATTCCCATTTCTGGCTACAATTTCACCGCTGATGGTCTGTCCTGGCACCAGAGAGCGAATTTGACGATTCATCTGTTCTGCCTGGGCAGGTGTGGGCTGCGTGGTATGTGCTGTATTGTCTGTCCGTATCTCCCCTGAAAACAACTGCGACAGTTTCATCTACAGTCTCCTTTCTTATAGCAGATTCTTGAGGAAGCTCCTTCTATGGATAGGTGTTGGACCGTATTTCTTCAGGGCCTCTATATGTCCTGCACTTCCATAACCCCGATTGGTCGTTTATCCATTCTCTTCACCTCGTTAATTCATTAA
>CANRZC010000245.1 GCA_947644185.1 uncultured Acetatifactor sp. | reverse complement strand
GTTAAACCTGATTGATATGGGGTTTCAACAGGAAATATTTTTTCAGAGTCCCCATAAAGTGATATTTTTCATGCTTTCCGCAATTGGTATGATAGTTTTGCGCAACAACGGGATTTATATTGTGCTGGCAGTTTTGGCGTTGGCATTGGTGTTTTGCTCTATCCGCAAAAAACTATTTTTTGCTCTTCTTGGTCTGTTGGTATTCCAACTGGTTTATACTGGCCCGGTCTACCATCTGTTCCATGTGGAAAAAGGGGAAATCTGTGAGATGCTCTGTGTACCTCTTCAACAGATGGCCAGAACATACCTCTATGAGTACAATAGTCTGGAAGCAGAGGACATTGCTCTGCTGGAGAAGGTGGTCCCAAGAGAGGATTTGTTACACTATGTTCCCACCCTGGCGGATTTTGTGAAACAGAACTTCAGAGAGGATGTGTTTCTGGAAAATGTAGGTGCTTATTGCAGACTCTGGCTAAAGTGGGGCATAAAGCATCCTTATACCTACCTGCAGTCCTTCCTGATCAACACGTCGGATTACTGGTATCCTTACGCGGTTGTGGACGGCTATGATCCCGGCAGGGAAAGAATCGATTTCTTCCGATTCAGCGTCGGGGAACCGGGACATCGTGTGGAGATGCTTCCCAGGATACATGAAATGTACAGAGCACTTTCCGAAGACAGAAGCGCAAGTGTAAAGCCCTTTATGTTTCTGCTTATTAGCCCTGGCTGGTATCTGCTTATGACCATGTATCTTGGGGCCGGATTCTGGAACAGGCGCGCCAGAGCATTTGCGCTGCCATGTGCCGCGCTGGCTCTGGGAGAGATAACGGCACTGCTGGGGCCGGTGGCACAGGTGCGGTATGTGCTGTTTTTGTACTTTGCTTTTCCTGTGATGGCTTCTTTCTATGCTTCTTTTGGAGCTGTGCACCAGAAGGCAGTTGTCACCGAGAATACTATGGAGTATGCCGCATAAGCTTTTTTGGTGGTATTCTCCTGGAATGTAAATTTTGTAGTTGACAGAAGACGAAAAATGTGGTACTTTATGTCTAGCATCGATATGTCGATACACGACATATCGAGCGGAGATATACAAGGAGGGAGATCATTGAATGATGCTTTGCGAAAAAAATACATTCCCATGACAGAGACCACCTATTATACCCTGCTGGCAGTGAAGGAGCCCCGGCATGGCTATGCCATTATGCAATATGTGAGCACCCTGACGAAAGACAGACTGCTTCTGGGCACTGGCACTCTCTACACCATGGTAGGGAGACTGGCGGCAGATGGCGTCATTGAGGTATTCCCGGAGGATGGGAAAAAAACATATCGCCTTACGCCGGAGGGGATGGAACTGCTGGGGGAGGAGACAAAGCGCCTGGGACAGCAGCTGGCCGATGGGCTAAATGTGCTGTCAGGGGGGGTATGAACCGTGGACTGAGAGAATTCGCCCGGGGAAGACTGCCTTGCTGGCCTATGTGCCACGGTGTGCTTGATGGGCACATAGTGAAATCAATCAATAGGAATCGAATAGGAGAGAGCGATGAAATTAGAAGTAAAAGGCATCCGCAAAAGCTTTGGAGACAAGGAAGTGCTCCATGGCATCGACTTTCATGTGGAGAGCGGAAAAGCGTTAGGGCTATTGGGTAGAAACGGTGCAGGCAAGACCACCACTATCCGTATACTGATGGATGTATTCCATGCAAATAGTGGGGAAATCCTGCTGGATGGCAAAAGGTTTGTGCCCTCCAAGCATCGGATAGGGTATCTGCCGGAGGAACGGGGCTTGTATCCCAAGCGTACTGTCATTGACCAGATGGTATATCTGGCCTGCCTTCGGGGACTGAACCCAAAGGAGGCAAAGGAGAGCGCGAAAAAATGGCTTGCCAGGCTGGAGGTGGCAGAGTATGAGACCAGGAAGCTGGAGACCTTGTCAAAGGGCAATCAGCAGAAGGTCCAGCTGGCAGCTACGCTGGTGAGCAATCCAGAGATTGTGATTTTAGATGAGCCCTTCAGTGGTCTGGACCCTGTGAACTCCCAGATCTTGAAGGATGTGGTGAATGAGCTCATAGCGGACAATCGGATCGTGATTTTTTCCAGCCATCAGATGAGCTATGTGGAGGAATTTTGCGACGAGATCGCCATTATCAACCAGGGCGAGGTAGTGCTGGCTGGAAGGCTTAGGGACATTAAGAAGGAATACGGCAGGAATCGCCTGATGCTGGCAGCGGAGAATTATGATTTAGAAAAGCTGGCAGACAAGGCAAAACAGGAATGGGCAGAGCTGGTAAGCGTCTCCGACAGGAAACGGGAATTCCTGATTTTGGAGCTGAAGGAAGGGGCGGACCGGAAAAAGGTCATGGCGGCCCTGGCAGAGTCTGATGTGGAGGTAGAGCGGTTTGGCAGCTATGAGCCCTCCTTGAATGATATTTTTGTAGTGAAGGTAGGTGAGGAAGAATGAAGCGGTTTTGGATTGTATTGCAATATGAATTAAAGGAATATTTTACCAATAAGGTATTCATGGGACTGACAGTGGTTCTGGTGCTTCTGGGAGCTGCAGCGCTGTTTTTGCCCCGCTTTGTGGATATGTCCGGCTTTACTGGCGTCCAGGTGGTAGGAGACAGTGATGAGAGCAGCGGACAGGAAGGCGCAAAAGAGCAGCAAGATTTGTTCCTGTATGTGGACAGGGCGGGCATTCTGCAGCCAGAGGTATTGAAGGAGATGTTTCCTGAGACCTCCTGGCAGGAGGCGGAGAGCGAGGAAGCCCTGAGGGCTTCTGTGGAGACACAGGAAGCGAAAGCGGGCTTTGTGGTGACGGATCCTACGGCTTATGAGTATTATGTGTACAATAAATCCATGACAGATTCCAATACTGCTGTGTTTGAACAGGCCATGAAGCTTTTCTATCGGATGCAGTACAGTCAGCAGAAGGGCTGGGATTTGGCAGAGATCACGGCCATGTATGACGTGCCTATCACGGTCACAGAGCAGATTCTGAACAAGGACTCTGGCAGCAATTACTGGTATTGCTATATGCTGGTGATTATCGTGTTTATGCTGATTGTGTATTACGGCCAGATGATAGCAGTGTCTGTGACCAATGAGAAGAGCAACCGTGCCATTGAGGTACTGGTCACCAGCACTTCCTCCAATAGCCTCCTGTTCGGCAAGGTTATCGCTGGCGCCATCGGCGGTGTGTTCCAGATGGGGGCCATTCTGGGCGCTATTCTCCTGGCCTACCAGTTTAACAGACAGCAGTGGGGCGGTATGCTGGATATGTTCCTGCACATTCCGGGGGATGTACTAGTTTCCTTTGCCTTCTTCGGACTGGGAGGCTATCTGTTCTATGCCTTCCTGTACGGCGCTATGGGAGCGCTGGTGAGCAAGACAGAGGATATCAGCAAGAGTGTCTCCGGCCTGATGGTAGTGGTGATGGGTGTGTACTTCTTCTCTCTGCTGCAGCTGATGAATATCGATGGGCCGATTATCAAGGTATTGTCCTTCCTGCCTATCAGCTCCTACAGCACCATGTTCGCCAGGGTGGCCATGGGCAGTGTGGCCATATGGGAGATAGTGGTATCCTTCCTGATATTGGTGGTGTCCATCATAGGCACCGGCATCCTGGGTGCGAAGCTGTACCGCATGGGGACCTTGCGCTATGGCAATCCCATCAAGATCGGCACAGCGTTAAAGGATCTGCGGAAGAGCGACTGACAATTTTCTGGTTGAATAGAATATTGGTTTTGGAAGTTATTAGGATGAAAAAGGCTGCCGCAACCTGCGGCAGCCTCTGCTCTTCCTCAAGCACTTATTCTTCCAGGGATTGTTCATAATTCTCCAGAAAATCAAAAAACTTCCCCATCAGCTCCGGATCGTATACTATGCCGGCCTGCTCTTTCATTTTCCGCACCACGGTATCTCGGGAATAATTTCCGCCGGAAATGGTAGGTACTGTCCAGTAGGTATAGTCGCCGATAATGTGAATAATGCGGGATTCTACAGGGATATGCTCTCCGCCAATTTTGTTGGGATAGCCGGTGCCGTCCCAGCTTTCGTGGGAGTGCAGTATGATATCCGCCACCTTATAGAGCTCCTCAAACTGCCTCGCCATGGTATAGCCATGAAGCCCTGACACCCCCTTGATCCGGATCACATCCGTGCCCGCTCCCTTTA
>CANRZC010000244.1 GCA_947644185.1 uncultured Acetatifactor sp. | reverse complement strand
ATATCTGCTCTTATAGGTAGGAGCCGCCGCATACTGGGCCATCCATATCTTATACGCGCTGAGAGCTGACGCATCTATCCTGGTCTCCAGCCAGTATTTGTTGGAGTAGACACCTGCTGTATAGCCTGCGTTCTGGATGGTCTGGCAGAAGGCTTTGCAGACCGCTGTCCGCGTAGTCTTGTCAATCTTGTCTCCCCGGCCACCGCTGGATTCCACGTCCAAGAATACTGGGTAGGAAATCTTATAATTCTTAATCTGTCCCAGCACCATGGAAGCCTCCTCCACTGCTTCAATCTCATCGATAGCCTGTGAGTAGAAATAAATTCCCACCTTCAGTCCAGCAGCGTTGGCACCCTGGATGTTCTCTGTAAATCTGGAGTCCGCAATCAGCTTGCCCTCTGAGGAGCCCCTGTAGCCGCAGCGTATAATCACATAGGAAATGCCGGAGTTCTTCACCGCAGTCCAGTCAATCTTTCCATTCCACTTGGACACATCTATGCCTACAGTACCATTGCCCACAACCATGGAGCCATCGCTGGCAAAATTGTACTTTGCCCCCTGGATGACCTGCTCTCCTGTCACTTTCTTTCCGTCTGCCGTAAAATAATACACCTTTCCGTCAATGGTCTGCCAGCCAGTGTATTTGGCCTCCCCTCTCAGGTAGAAGGCGCTGGCTGTATAGTAGTCGGCGTAAGTGGCCTCCCTGTAATTCTCTTTCTCCTTTACAAATACCTGCTGGCCGTTTTTATCCTTTAGCAGGGTAGCGGTATCCTCTTTGGGGCTCTTCTTCACTGTGACAGCACAAGTTGCCGTAACGGTCTGGGTTCCCTCGGTATAACTGATGGTAATGGTGGCGCTGCCCTCTGAGACACCTGTGACTGTAATTACATTGTTCTGTACAGTAACTGTAGCTTTTCCCGCATCCGAGGACGCAGCCGTCACCAGGGCATTGGGTACAGCCTCCACCAGTGTGGCGGTAATATTCGCCGTATTCTTTGTGAATACTGTTATGGCATTTTTGTCCAGGCGGATACTGATGTTGCCCTTGATGGTCACAGTTATCACTGCTGTGCCTGCAGTCTCGGGCTTACCGTTGGATTTATAATTGGCGGTAATGGTCAGGTTCGCTGTGCCTGCTGCCTTTCCCTCAATGGTGATATTACCACTTGCGTCTATGACAGCCGTGGCTACAGCCGCATTGTTTGAGCTGATAATATACTCGATGTCGCCACCCTCCTTAGTGCCGGCAGCAGTGGCGATTGCCGCCATCTTTCCACCTATTGTCCCGGTCAGAGCTGTCTGATTCACAGATACTGTCACGGGTGCCAGCGTTGGCTCCGGGGTGGGAGTAGGGGTAGGTGTCGGTGTTGGCTCTGGGGTAGGCTCAGGTGTGCTTGAAGGCGGCGTCGGTGTATCGGTAGGGTCAATGGGAGGTGTCGTTGTGTCAGCCGGGGGTGTGGGTGTCTCCGTTGGAGGCGGTGTGCCTGTAGGCTCCTCCGTCGGTGTACCGGTAGGCTCTGTCGTTGGCTCAGTTGACGTTACCGTCTGCGCATCTGTCCCACTCATACGCAAAAACCGCTTCCCCACTGCCAGCGTCATAGGATCCTGTATGGTGCTCTTGTCCACCTGCTCATAGGTGGTCCCCACTACTTTGCTTTCCACCCAGGCCACAGTGTCCTGTAAGCTGGACTCCACCACCACTTCATTCTTTTTCGTGTCCTCCGCTTTGGTGTCTACTTCGCTTTCCTGCTTTACTTCATTGGTCACATCTACCTTTTTGTAGTCAATTTCTTTTTTGACCTCCACGGTCTGTGTGTCCATGGAGAGTGTGTAACCGGCATATTTTTCGTCTGTCAAAGCTTCCATGGCCACCTTGTATGTACCAGGCGTGATATCCTTTTTATAGATAATACCATCCATGTCATCATCAGACCAGATACCTGTCTTGCCGTTGGGATCTGTGATCGTCACAGAAAAAGGCACGTTTGGTACCAGCTTATCCGTCTTCTTATTGATAAATTTGATCTTCAGGTCCTTCTGGATGGAGGTAAAGCTGGGCAGTACAGATACCTGCCTTTCATAACCGCTTTCTTCATATTCTTTCTTTGGCTCCTCCGGCTCCGTGTCTGTATCCACAATAGCGGATGCCGCAAGCTTTGCTCTCTGGGCATCTGCCACAGCCAGAAGTCCTTCCTCTCCAATCATAGATATCCCGTCTATCTGTGTCCCCACATCTACAAAATCCGCCACCTGTCTATCCATGCTTTTGGCGCTGATAAAGACACAGCCAGTGACAATCGCCAGTATCAGAACCCCCACGCCAGTCCCTACCATGATCCGGTCCATGGCGTCCATACTGCGCAGAGTTCTTCCCAGCTTGGCAAAAAAGCCTACCTTCGGCTGCGCTTTTTTCCTGTCTCCACGGTTCTGCAAAGGGGCTGCTACGGCTCTCTCCTCATAGGAATCCTCCTCATAGAGCTGTTCCTCCTCCCACAAGGGTTCTTCCATCCCATAACCCTCCTGGGCATATCCATCCTCCTGGAGCTCGTCCTCCTGCATCATGTAGGCCTCTTCTTCCTGAGGCTCCTCATCCTCTTCTCCAGCCATATAGTAGGGATCTTCCTCCCAATCCTCTGTGTATTCTTCTCCCTCTATGTCAGCGTACCCTTCTTCCTGAGCCTCTGCATAGCTATCTTCTCCATAGGCAAATTCTTCCGAAGGATTTGCATACATCTCTTCCTCATAATATGCCTCTTCCTCCTCCGGCCACTCACCGCCGTCCTCTATCTCTTCCTCCTCATAATAGTAATCTTCCTCTGCTATCTCCTCATTCTCAGGCGCTTCCTCTTCACTGTCCCAATCGTATTCATTTTCATTATATTCTTCCCAGTCTCGGGCTTTTTTATCTGAACCACCGAATAACTTTTTCATTGAAATATCCTTTCCAAAACGTAGACGTAATAATTCTGTAATAGTATAACATTGTTTCTACGCATCTTCAAGTGACAATCCTATTTCTTCATAATTTCTTAAAATCTTAAAATCTTTTAAAAAGTTTTAAACTCCCATTAATAGTGTAGACTTTTGCCTGTCATAATAGTAAAATGAAAAAGATTCTTACCAAGAAACGGAGAACCAATATGAATAATAATAATCTTCCTACCGACCCTCCACAGCAGTCTCATAAAATACCTGATTTGGATATCATAGATTTGGAGCAGGAAGAGGACTCTGCGGTTTCTCAGGCTACAGAGCCTCTCTCCGAAGCCCAGGAAAAGAATGAAGAAAAAAAGCGGGGCATATTCTCCCATATCAATATCCACCTTGTGCTTCTCATAGTGGCCATTGTCTTTGTGGCAGGCATTATCTATAAGATTGTGAATTTTGGTGTGCGGGTAGACCTGGATGAAATTTTTGCAGACGGACCCGGGGAATACAGCGATACCTACGACACCATTCTGCCGCTTTTAGATGCATCCAGCAATCCTATTTACAAGGACTACAGTGAGGGTTCTAAGATACTGGCCTTTGGCAATGCCCCCTTTGCAGATGACCGAAATTCTGAGGACAATCTGGTAAAGCTTATGGAGAAGGAGACTGGTGCCACCATCTATAACTGCTCCATCAGTGGCAGCTATATGGCCACCCAGGGGAATGAGCGAAATGTGGAGGAGACTCCCTGGAACGTGTTCAATGCCTATTGGCTGTGCTATCTTGCCAAGCATGATGAGGCAGCCTGTGCTGATTACCTGCGGGCACTGGAGCTCTTGGGAGACGAAGCGCCGCCTGAGGCAAGAGAGGTTTACGATATCCTTACAAACATTGATCTGGCTGAAATTGATGCAGTTGTAGTCATGTATGATGGCAGCGATTACCTGGCAGGACACAGCATGATCAATCCTGCCAATGCCACTGACATCGCCACCTTTGCCGGTAACACAGAAGCGATTATTGAGTATTTGTACTGGAATGCCCCCAATGTCCGGGTCATTATTATGTCTCCCACTTATGCCTTTGCCATTGACGATAATGGGGAGTATATCAGCAGCGATATCAAGAAATTCGGCAGTGAAGGTCCTCTGAGCAGTTATGCCATTTACCAGTATGCCTCCTGTGTGTCCAGGAGCGTTACCTTTGTTGACAACATTTACAATACCATTCATGAGGACAATGC
>CANRZC010000243.1 GCA_947644185.1 uncultured Acetatifactor sp. | reverse complement strand
TCTTCTGCCAGACAGCGTTTTCCCTCTGCAATACTCGCCAATACCGCCTCATAGCTGCCTGGTTTTTTCCCTGAGTGCTGACAGATATTTATAGGTCAGCTCCAGATACAGCTCCACATGCTCTTTGGGCCAGGAATCCAGAATGCTGTTCTCAATCTCCATCAGTCTTACCACTGTGCCCTGTACCAGTTCCTTTCCTTTCTCCGTCAGGCATACCCGCTTCCTCCTGCCGTCCATCCCCTCCAGATAAACGTTGCCCTCTTCCTCCAGCTTCCGCAGGGCGGAATTGATGGTCTGCTTGCTGACCCCTGACAGCGCAAGAATCTCCCCTAACGGGCAATCTCCTCCCCTGTCGCACAGCGTATATAATATTTGCATGTTACTGTCGGACAAGCCCATCCTGAGAGCCGCCTCATGATAGGCGGCGTCCGTCTCGCTCATCAAATGGTTCAGCCGCTGCAATCCCTCTGTGGTATATCTTTCCATACTCCATTTCCCCTATGCATATGCTTTCCTGTTTCGCTGACATTTACGTCCGAAATCATACTCTTTCTCAGCGTTTTTATTTTAGTACGATTTCATACAAAAGTCAAGTAGAAATTGGCGTAGACCTTTCAAGCATCCTCATAAGCGCTTCCGGACTCCCCTCCGCCGAAAACACATTGATGCCCTCTGTGTCCGCAGTCCTGTCCGAAAAGGCCGGAAAAAGGAAGCCCATCCGGGGCTCCCCAGGCTCATAGTCGCCACTCACGGGGCAGATTGCACAGACTAGGAAGCTGTATACTTCCTCCGACTCCCGCTGCTGTACCTTATCGCTGCCCTTTAAAGGTATGTCGTAATTCCCATGAAACAGGAAGATACCGTAGGGGAAACCTGGCTGATACCCCTCCCCAATATACTCATACAGGGACAAAAGCAGCGCGTCATTCTTCAGCCCGCACTCCCGCAGCGCCATCAGAATCTGCCAGATACTCCCAGGCTTTCTGCTCTGTGCCGAGAAATGGAAACCTTTCAACTCCCGGTTAGTCTCCGCAAAAAGCACTGCTTTGGCAAGCTTTAAATTTCTGGTCTTGTCCGGACCTGACAGCTTCTGGAAATGGGTGTTGAACGTACCGTCCACATATCCCTCCTCGTCCATATATCCACCAGCGATCCGCCCAAAACAGTTCCTTGCGATTGTCATTCTCCTGGTCAGTTCCAGCATGTCCTCTCGATTTATCTGCATATTTGCCTCCGATTCCTATTGATTTTCATGCAGCTATTGTACCGCCTTGTTTCGTTCTATGTCAATCACTGCTTTTTTATCCGGCATAGATATGGTACTCATAATATATTGACAACTCCACCTCATTTTTCATATAATATTAATAAATACACGGCTGAACACACATCCATTTCAGCCAGAAGAACGGAGGGTAATACAAAAATGAAAAGCATTCGGACAAAAATCACCCTATGCCTCATTGTGACGGTAACCATAGCACTGGTTGCAGCAGGTGTGTCCGGCATTGTACCGAGCTACCGCAGTATTCTCGCCACTGTGGAACGCATGATGAGTGAGACTGCCGTTTTGGCAGCAGAACGTGTAGAACAGGAGCTGACAGCATACCGAAATGTGGCCATGGACACAGGTTGCATTCCTCAGCTATCGGATCCCAATGTATCAGCGGAGGAGAAAAAAGTCATTATTGATGAGCGCTGTAGTATGCACAATTTCCAGCGTGGAAATATTATCGGTTTGGATGGCATCAGCATTTTTGATGGCAAGGACTATTCCGACCGGGAATATGTAAGACAGGCCATGCAAGGAAATATTTATGTATCTGAACCTCTGATCAGCAAGATCACCGGCGAATTGTCCATCATGGTGGCAGCGCCCCTGTATGATGGTGGAATTCATGGGTCCTCCATCGTTGGTGTGGTGTATTTTGTTCCCCCTGAGACCTTTTTGAATGATATTGTGTCCTCCATCCAAATCGGGGAAAATAGCAGGGCTTATATGATTAACAAAACCGGTGATACCATTGCGGACATTGTGCTGGACACCATTACTGTCCAGAATATAGAAGCCCAGGCCCAAAGTGATTCCTCCCTGCAGGATTTGGCAGCCATCCATAAATCCATGTGCCGTGGGGAGAGTGGATTTGGAAGCTATGATGCAGACGAGACCAAAATGTTCATAGCCTATGCGCCTGTAAACGGCACGGATGACTGGAGCATCGCAGTCACTGCTCCCCAGCTCAATTATCTGTCTGACACCTATCAGGGCATAGTTATCAACGTCATAGTGATAATTGCTGCCACAATCATTTCCATCATAGTGGCACTGGTGCTGGCAGGCAATATCAGCAAGCCTATGAAGGCCTGCGCAA
This sequence comes from uncultured Acetatifactor sp., assembly GCA_947644185.1. GTDB lineage: Bacteria > Bacillota > Clostridia > Lachnospirales > Lachnospiraceae > Acetatifactor. The sequence continues at coordinate 1,802 of CANRZC010000243.1, read as the reverse complement.
AGCGGATGCAGCTATTGGTGCAGGGTGATCTGGATACCCCCATACCGAGGATTACCAGCAAGGACGAGACAGGTATGCTGGCGCGCTCCACCACTGCTCTGGTGGAAGGGCTGGGTACAGTAATCAATGACATCAATTACCTGATGGACCAGCTGGCAAGCCAGAATCTGAACATTCGTACCCAACATGAGGAAGCCTATGTGGGAAGCTTCCGAAATATTCTGCTCTCTATGCGCCATATGAAGATATCTCTCAGCAATGTGCTTATGCAGGTGCACAGCTCTGCAAACCAGGTATCCTCCGCCAGCGATCAGCTGTCTGCAGGCGCTCAGACCCTGAGTCAAGGCTCTGTAGAGCAGGCCAGCGCCGTAGAAGAATTGGCATCGCAGATCACTGAGATATCCGAACAGGCAAAGCATACTGCCAGCAGTGCAGTGGATGTCCGCAGCCAGACCCATCTGGCTGGTGAAAAGATCTCCCACTGCAATCAGCAGATGCAGTCGTTGACCAGCGCCATGGACAAGATACAGACCTGCTCCAATGAGATTGGTAAAATTCTCAAGACCATCGATGATATCGCTTTCCAGACCAATATCCTGGCCTTAAACGCAGCTGTGGAAGCTGCAAGAGCAGGCGATGCAGGGAAGGGCTTTGCCGTGGTGGCAGAGGAAGTGCGCAGCCTGGCCGGAAAGTCAGCGGAAGCCGCAAAGGAAACCTCTGTACTTATCGAGCATTCAACAGAAGCAGTCCACGAGGGCAGTGGTATTGCAAGCGAAACCGCAGACAGTCTTTTGGAGGTAGTGGCCTCTATCCAGTCTATGGTGGCTTCTATCGATAGCATTGCCGCAATATCCAATGAACAGTCCACAGCAGTTTGGCAGGTTTCCGAGGGTGTGAACCAGATTTCCATGGTAGTACAAAATAACAGTGCTACAGCCCAGCAAAGCGCAGCCGCCAGCCAGGAGCTCTCCGCGGAAGCAACCGGGCTGAATCAACTGGTAAATCGCTTTACATTGTCCTCAGACAAAGAGTAACACAGCGTACATACCTTCAATCATGAGAGCGTGCACCAGGCGCAATTGCAAAGAAGCAGGGGATTCCCCTGCTTCTCCTTTTATGCACAGGCCCGCATATGGAAATTTGCCGCCCAGGCGGCATGCGGGCCGCGCGGCGAGTAGTGTAGAAGAGCGTTCCCCTACTCGATTCTATACACTCCTTTGCCATAGTCCTCTTTTACACTGCCTTCCCCTTCCACTTGCCACGCTTGTAGAAAAAGAATGTAATTAATGCACCACACACCCAGGAGCTCAACAGAGAGATAAAGATACATTCCTGTCTTCCTCCAGGATATTCTGCTGACCTTGTCAAAAATGCAATTCCATAGGCTACTGGTACCCGGATTAATATGGTAGTGACAATGGAGATCCACATGGGTGTCACCGTATCCCCGGCACCGCGCATAACGCCTGATAAACTCTGGGTCACCGCCATAGCGATGTAGCCTACAGCCAGTATTCCCATCATGTTCCGGCTCAGCTCCACCAGCTCCGGCGTCTTGGTAAAGATCCCCATCAGCGCTTTTCCAAATAGTAGGATCAGGGAGGTCAGCACCGCAGATACACTCATGGCAATCAACGTGCCCTGCTTTGCCCCCTTTTCCACTCTGTCGTACATCCTCGCTCCCACATTCTGTCCAGCATATGTAGTCATGGCCGTTCCAAAGGAGAAATTCGGCATCATGGCAAAGCCGTCCACACGCATGATAATCACATTGGCAGCTATGAACATTTCCCCAAAGCTGT
>CANRZC010000242.1 GCA_947644185.1 uncultured Acetatifactor sp. | reverse complement strand
TATACCTCCAACGTCCTGAAAAGGGCGATCAAGTCGCCAAAATTGTATTTCAGGGATACCGGTCTGGTCTGTTATCTTACGAGATGGCTGACACCGGAAACTCTGGCTTACGGCGCCATGAGCGGGCCTGTATTTGAGACATTTGTGGTGTCCGAAATTTTAAAATCCTTTGCCAATGAGGGCCTGGATTACCGGCATTTCGTATCCTATTATCGCGGGCGTGATAAGAAAAAAGCGAAGGAGAGCGGCAAACTGCAGGAGTTGGAATCAGAAATAGATTTGATCATTGAGGAAAACGGCGTATTATATCCCATTGAGATCAAAAAGAGCACACAGGCAAAGGCGATTATGACAGCGGCATTTGATGTTTTGGACCAGATTCCCGGAAAAAGGCGAGGGATGGGGGCGGTTTTATGCAATTGCCCACAGGTCGGGTCCCTTAGAGAAAATATATTGCAGATTCCGGTCTGGTATCTATAAATATCAGATCCCACCCGGCTCGCTACAAATCCCGGATGGGATCTTTTTTAAATTTTTTTATTTTTATGCAATGCATCTTTGTTTTTGGTGTGTATATAAGTGAAAGGCCTTTTCACCAGGGAAAAAGGAGGGTGCAATGAAAGACGAGGAAATCATTGAGCTGTATTGGAATCGGAACGAGCAAGCCATATCTGCTACTGCAGCCAAATATGAAAGCTACTGTCGTTCCATTTCCTATCGTATCCTACAAAACAGCCAGGACGCCCAGGAATGCGTCAACGACACCTGGCTGAAGGCATGGAAATCCATCCCGCCCCACAGGCCCAATCGTTTGTCCACCTATTTGGGGAAAATTGTGCGCAATCTCTCCCTGAACCGGGCCAGACACAATTCCGCTGAGAAACGTTGTGCCGGGCAGACGGAGCTTGTACTATCAGAATTGGAGGATTGCATTCCAGCGCCAAACAGCGTGGAACAGCTCATTGATGCAATGGTTCTGACCAAATCCATCAATCAGTTTCTGCGGGCACAGCCCAGGCAGAAGCGCAATATCTTCATTCTCCGGTACTGGTACCTTTATTCCATAGGGAATATCGCCACAGCTTACAGCATGAGCGAAAGCAAGATTGCCTCTTTGCTCTTCCGTATGCGAAATGACTTAAAATCACACCTTGAAAAGGAGGGAATCACACTGTGAAAAGAGAAAAACTTTTACATGCCATAGGCGAAATTGATGACGATCTTATCCTGGATGCTGTCCATGATACGAAAAAGAGGAGAAGCTGGATAAAATGGGGGAGTCTAGCTGCTATGTTGGTGCTTTGCGTCAGCGTCGGCATCTTCACCGCTAATTTCCTGCATCCCGGTATCTTACCCTTTGGCAATCAGGCCAGCAATGTTGTAGCGGACAGCATTGTCCTGTTGGACGTAAACCCCAGCATTGCTTTGACTGTGGATGGAGACGAACGGATCGTTGCTGCCCAGGGGTTGAATGAAGACGGCCGTATCATCTTAGAGGGGATGGATTTCACTGGATCGGATATCACTGTGGCTGTGAACGCTGTCATAGGCTCCATGCTACAAAAAGGATATCTAAGCGACTTGCAAAATGCCATATTGGTCAGTGTGGAGAATGATGATGCAGAAAGGTCTGCTGCACTCCAAAAGCGTGTTTCTGAGCTTATCGGCAATGCCTTGCAGAACGGCAACCTGGAGGGCACTGTGCTCAGTCAGACCTTAAGTGATACCACCGATTTAGAGCAGCTGGCGCAGACATACCAAATCTCTTTGGGCAAGGCAGCTCTCATCCAGGAAGTGATAGCTCTGGATACAACCCTGACTGCGGAGAAGCTGGCGCCTCTTTCCATTACGGAAATTGCGCTTATCTCCCAGTCTAAAAATCTTTCCTCTGGCACAGTTACCCAAAACGGCATGGCCAGCAACAAAGCATATATAGAGCAGGATGCGGCGGTAGGAATCGCATATGCTTATGCCAAGGTAAATGCACAGGATGTCACTGGGATGCAGATAGAATTTGACAGTGACGACGGGATTATAGTATATGAGATTGAGTTTTGGGCTGGGACTGTGAAATATGAGTTCGATATCGATGCCCGTACCGGCCAGATAGTAAAATATGAGACGGAGAATATCGGCGCGCCTAATCCTGGAGGGAATTCGGTTCAGGTACCCTCGGATACCCAGCAGCCCTCCAATTCGCAACAGCCCTCCGACACACAGCAACCTTCCAGTTCGCAGCAGCCCTCCGGCCAGTACATCGGCGAAGACGCTGCAAAAGAAGCCGCTCTGACCCACGCCAATATTTCTGCGGACTCCGTTGGATATATAAACGCCTGGATCAATTATGACGACGGCCGCGCAGAACATTATGAAGTGGAATTTGTTGTGGGAAATGTGGAATATGAATATGAGATCGATCTGTATTCCGGCGCTGTATTGGCCTGTGATATGGAAAGTCATGATTCTCATGATAAGCCTCATCACGGAAGTAACTCGGACCATACGCAGACTGGCAGCCCTACGGCAGATATCGGTGCGGAGGCCGCGAAAAACGCCGCCCTCTCCCACGCGGGGCTTGCTGCCTCCCAGGTCACAAAACTGGAAGCCGATTATGATTATGACGACAGAGTCGCCGTATATGAGGTGGAATTTAAGTGCAATGGCTATGAGTATGAGTACAAGATCGATGCCGCCACTGGCACCATTTTGGAATATGAAATTGATGATTGAGCATTGGGAAAGTACCGGCACAAAGGAAACGCAGTGAGACGGCTTCTCGTAAAGTCTTTCTCTTTAGCCCTAAATCCCCAAAAGCCCCCTGGCATTTCCTCCTAAAACAGCCTCCTGCTCTCTGGCGTCAAGCCCGCTGTCCCGGATGGCAGCCACCATCTTTTGCTGGCTGCTCCAGGGACTGTCTGTGCCAAAGAGGATTCTCTCTGCGCCATGCCCCCTTACCATCCGCAGGAACTGTTCCCCAGATAAGGGTGGATTCTCTTTTAGGTCCCGGGCCGTGCCAGGGGCCGGTTCTATCGGTAGCAGAGAAAATGCCGTGTCCAGATACACGTCCCTGCCCACGATACGATCTTCCACCTCCCCCCAGCAGTCCCATCCACCCATATGGGCCAGCACAAACTTCTGGGGCCTTACCGTATCCAGCATTCTTTCTATCCGGCGCACCGAGGAAAAATCCTCCCCTGGAAAACCGATATCGTATCCAGCATGAGTTATGACAATCATGTCATTTTCGCAGGCACATTCTATGATCCGCAGATTTTCAATGTGGTCTATGGGCACCCGCTGAAAGACAGGGTGAATTTTAATCCCTTTTACACCGTTTGCCGCAAGCGTCCGCAGAATCTCGCGGTAGTCTCTGTTCTCTGGATGGATGCCGCCGAAGGATAGCAGTCCCGTCTCTTTGGAATGCCTATTGATCTTAAGGGCAATCTGATTGATATCTTTCTGTTGTTCCGGTTTCGTCACCACAGGAAGCAGCACAGAATAGTCCACATCTGCCTCCCTCATGGAGTGCTGCAGCTCTTTTTCTGTCCCATTCAGATAGTTCTTTGCCCTAGAGCTGGCCGCCAGCTTCGAAATGGCACGCCCGGCCAGATTTTCTGGAAATGTATGTGTGTGGAAATCAATGATCATGGCAAAAGCATCCCCTGTCTGTCAAGTATCATTTTCACGGCTTCTTTTAAGGTATCGCTGAAATCAGCCAAATCATCATAGGTAATGACTTTCTGGGCAATCAGATCGGCAATGTCAAAAAATGCGCTTGACCTACGCATTTCAATTATGACACCCGGATGCTTTCTGTCTCTTTTGATTCGTTTATCCAGCTCCCAAAATCTGTCAGAGGGATTGCCTTTCTCCGAGCTGAGCAAAGCTATATACTGTTTGTTCAGGCGATCCATATAGTTTTCCTGCCAGCCAGGCATTTTATCTCTGTAAAGCTTCCAGTCACTCTTTGATATCTCCACGCTTTTGTCCCTCCTTATCTTTCAGGCAGCTTCCTTCCAAATGCGACAGCTCCTCTACCTTCGCCTCTGATTTCACCATCCTGGCGAGATGCCACTCTTTCCTAATTTCTTTCCTCATTATAATAGATAGCCCCGGAAAATACAATACTGCTGGGCAGCTTGATGCTTTCCCGTTTTCATGTTATGATAATTTATACT
>CANRZC010000241.1 GCA_947644185.1 uncultured Acetatifactor sp. | reverse complement strand
AGAATTGAATGCTTTTTAAAATCCGAGGACGATATGACAAAACATAATTTTGACAAGATAGCAAAATCATATATTTATCTGGATGGTGCCACGGGCTCTAATCTGGTCAGAGCAGGCATGCCCTCTGGCGTTTGCCCAGAGCAGTGGATACTGGAGCACCCAGACGTAATGCTTGATTTGCAGAGACAGTATGTGGCAGCTGGCACCGATATTTTATATGTGCCTACTTTTACTGCCAACAGAATCAAGCTGGAGGATTATGGACTGGCTGACAGGCTGGCGGAGATGGTGAAGGAATTGGTGGCCATTTCCAGACAGGCAGCTTTGGAGGTGGACAGGCCAGTATACCTTGCCGGCGATCTGACTATGACAGGAAAGCAGCTTTCTCCCATTGGGGAGCTGGAGCTGGAGGAATTGATTGATGTGTATAAGGAGCAGATTGCAGCCTTGCGGGATGCGGGGGTAGATCTGCTGGTGGTGGAGACCATGATGAGTCTGGCGGAGACCCGTGCAGCGCTTATTGCTGCGAAAGAGGTCTGTGACCTGCCAGTGATGGTGACCATGACCTTTGAGGCTGGCGGAAGGACACTGTTTGGGACAGATGCACAGACTGCTGCCATTGTGTTGGAAGCTTTAGGGGCTGCTGCCATCGGGGCCAACTGTTCTACAGGGCCAGCTGCAATGGAACAGATCATTGAGGATATGGCGGCTTGTGTGGGAATTCCCATTATTGCTAAGCCCAATGCTGGTTTGCCCTCTCTTGACAAGGACGGGAAAACCTGTTATGACATGGATGCAGAGACCTTTGCACAGGAGATGGGGCTGCTGGTGAAGGCAGGCGCGTCTATTCTGGGAGGATGCTGTGGCACCACCCCAGAGTATATTAAGAAGCTTCAGGATAGCATTGGAAGAGGACCTGTTCCTGTGAGAGCTGGGAAAAGTACACAGATGCGCTATCTGACTTCCGAGCGCCGTACAGTGGCCTTTGGACTAGACGACAACTTCCTGATAGTGGGAGAGCGCATTAACCCTACCGGGAAAAAGCTGTTTCAGGCACAGCTTAGAGAAGGCAATTTGAGCAAAGTCATAGAATTTGCAGAAGAGCAGGAGCGCTGCGGTGCGAAAATTCTGGATGTGAACATGGGAATGAGCGGCATTGACGAGAAGGAGACCATGCTGCAAGCGCTGGAGGCCATAAGTGGCGTGTCCCATTTGCCCCTTTCCATAGATTCCAGCCATGTGGATGTACTGGAGGCAGCGCTTCGCCATTATCCTGGCAGAGCCCTGGTGAATTCTGTTTCCCTGGAGGCAGAAAAGTTTGAAAGGCTTCTTCCCATTGTAAAGAAATATGGGGCAATGTTTATTTTGCTGCCTCTTTCGGATGAGGGGCTTCCAAAGAGCCTGGAGGAAAAGATACATATCATTGAGACTGTGCTGGAGAGGGCTTATTCCCTGGGACTGAAAAAAGAAGACGTAATTGTAGATGGCCTTGTGTCCACGGTGGGGGCCAATAGAATGGCGGCAATAGAGACATTGGATACGATTCGCTACTGCAAGGAAAGAGGGCTTGCCACAATCTGTGGTCTATCCAATATCTCTTTCGGAATGCCGGAGCGTGGTTATGTGAACGCGGCGTTTCTAACCATGGCCATCAGGGAAGGGCTGACCATGGCCATTGCCAATCCCTCTCAGGAGTTACTGGTCAGTTGCTCGCTGGCAGCGGATTTACTCCTTGCGAAAGAGGAGGCTGATATCAGGTATATTGAATATGCGGGTACAGTAGCGGAAAAGAGGGAGAAGAAAAAGGAGCAGATTTCTGACAATCCAAAGCAGAAGCAGCAAAATATCCACCCAGAGAAGCCAGAACAGACGCAAATGCCAGACAGGACTGGTTTATACCATTCTGTCCTCAAGGGAAATCGCGCAGGTATCGCAGGACAGACAAGGGTGGCTCTGGAGCAGGGGGAAGATGCCCAGACATTGCTACATGAGATACTGCTGCCGGCTATTAATGAGGTGGGTGAGCTGTTTGACAAAGGAAAATATTTTCTGCCACAGCTTATTGCCAGCGCGGAAGCCATGAAGAGTGCTATAGAGGTGCTGGAGCCCCTTTTGCTGAAACAGACCCAGGGCGTCGATATGCCTGTGGTAGTCATTGCCACTGTGGAGGGAGACATCCATGATATCGGAAAGAATCTGGTGGCTTTGATGTTAAAAAATTACGGCTTTCAGGTCATTGACCTGGGCAAGGATGTGCCAAAGGAAGAAATCATTCGGGCTGCCAAGGAAAATCATGCGAAAATCATTGCCCTGTCAGCGCTGATGACCACCACCATGCAGCGTATGCGGGAAGTGATTGCCTACGCGAAGGCAGAAAAGGTGGAAGCGAAAATTATGATAGGGGGCGCTGTCATCACCCAGGAATACGCAGATGAAATCGGCGCAGACGGCTACTCTGCAGATGCTGCGGAAGCCGTGAAACTGGCCAAACGATTGACAGAATAAAACTGCAACAGAGGATGCACAGGGCATCTGGTTGCGGAATCTTTAAAAGGATGCAATGGGAGGTAAACTTTCCATTGTTATAAACAGGAGGAGTATAGATATGATAGGTGCAGACGCTATTGTCAAATGTCTGGAGGAAGAGGGAGTCACCACAGTATTTGGGTATCCTGGCGTAGCCATTTGTCCCTTTTACAACAGTATCCTGGAGTCGGATATCAGGACGATTCTGATTCGCACGGAGCAGAATGCTGCCCATGCAGCCAACGGGGTATCCAGAATCACAGGAAAGCCCGGTGTGTGTGCAGTGACATCTGGCCCTGGCGCCACGAATGTGATCACCGGGATTGCCACAGCCTTTGCAGACAGCATTCCATTGATTTGCATTACAGGACAGGTGAACAGTGAGCTTTTGGGAAGCGATGTGTTCCAGGAGGCAGATATCACTGGAGCGGTGGAATCCTTTGTGAAATATAGCTATTTAGTGAAAAATGTGAATGATATTCCCAGGGTATTTAAGGAGGCATTTCACATTGCCAACACCGGCAGACGGGGCCCAGTGCTGATTGATGTGCCCATTGATATCCAGAATGCAACTATCACAAAGTTCAAATACCCAGAGAGTGTATCTTTGCGCACCTATAAGCCTACGGTAAAAGGAAATGCGGTGCAGATCAAAAAGGTGGTAAAGGAACTGGAGAAGGCAAAACGCCCTCTTATCTGTGTAGGAGGCGGTGTGCTGTTGAGCGGTGCACAGGAGGAGCTGCGCATCTTTGCAGAGACGCATAGGATCCCAGTGGTGTCAACCATGATGGGAATTGGCGTCCTACCCACAGACCATCCTCTGTACTTTCGAATGGTGGGAAACAATGGAAAGGCATATGCCAATCGGGCCATGAACGAGTCTGATTTATTGATCATGGTAGGGGCAAGAGTGGCGGACCGAGCGGTGAACCAGCCGGATATGATTACCCGAAACAAAGTGCTTGTACACATCGATGTGGATCCTGCGGAAATCGGCAAAAATGCAGGGCCCACGATTCCTCTGGTGGGAGATGCGAAGCATATCTTTGCGGATTTAGAGCAGGAGGAATTTAACTGTAACTGTGAAGAATGGATAGAGACACTGAATGCGTACAGACATTCCATGGCCACAAAGCGCAACCCAAATCCCGCTTATGTAGACCCTGCGGCATTTATTATGCGGCTTACGGAAAAGATGCAGGAGGATGCCATCTATGTGGCGGATGTGGGACAGAACCAGATCTGGTCCTGCGGCTATGTAAAAGTGCGGAAAGGGAAATTTTTCACCTCTGGCGGCATGGGCACCATGGGCTATTCCATCCCGGCAGCCATGGGCGTGAAGGTGGCGGAACCTGGCAGGCAGGTAGTGGCCGTCTGCGGGGACGGGTCCTTTCAGATGTCCATGATGGAGCTGGCAACCATGTGCCAGCATAATATCCCTGTGAAAATCGTGGTACTGAAGAATAATTATCTGGGCATGGTGCGGCAGTACCAGCATTTCACCTATCAGGATCATTATTCCGTGGTGGATTTGACGGGAAGCCCGGATCTGGAGAAGTTATCTGCAGCCTACGGGATTCCCTTCCTGCGGCTGGAAAATATGAGCAAATGCGATGAGACTATAGATGCTTTTCTGAAGGATGACACCTCTATGCTGTTGG
>CANRZC010000240.1 GCA_947644185.1 uncultured Acetatifactor sp. | reverse complement strand
GTGCAAGAAGAAAATGGGGACTTGTTTTCATACAGATATTTATGGTATTATGATATTGTTTCATTTGCTGAAAGCAAGTGTGTTGTCATTTCGTATGGCAGAAAGGCTGGTACAGTATGGGAAAAGCAAAGGTATATTTTACAAAGGAGATCACGCCCCAGGCCATGGTGCGAATGTATGAGGCCATGGGGGTGGAACTGCCTGGGAAGGTGGCAGTGAAGCTTCATTCTGGCGAGGTGGGAAATCAGAATTTCCTTCGCCCCGATTTCATGAAGCCCGCTGTGGACCGGGTGAAGGGCACTATCGTAGAGTGTAATACAGCCTACGAGGGGGCGCGCAATACCACGAAGGCCCACAAGGAGACCATGAAGCTCCACGGCTGGACAGAGATTGCCCAGGTGGACATCCTGGATGAGGATGGAGAGCTGGAGCTTGCCATTCCAGATGGACAAAAGATTCAGAAAAATTTTGTGGGGGATCACATTCGAAACTATGATTCTATGCTGGTGCTGTCCCATTTCAAAGGGCATCCCATGGGTGGCTTCGGCGGGGCGTTAAAAAATATCTCCATCGGTCTGGCTTCCTCCCATGGCAAGGCATATATCCATGGGGTGGGAGATACGTCGAATTTCTGGAATTCTGACCACGATTCCTTCCTGGAATCCATGGCAGATGCCAGCAAGTCCATTCTGGAGCTGTTTGGGGACAAGATTGTGTTTGTGAATGTCATGAAAAATATGTCAGTGGACTGTGATTGCTGCGCAGTGGCGGAAGACCCTGCCATGGGCGATATCGGTATCTTGTCCAGCAGGGATCCTGTGGCTTTGGATCAGGCTTGCCTGGATCTGGTGTATGCCTCCGACGACCCGGGCAGAGACCATTTGCTGGAGCGCATCGAGTCCCGGAATGGTGTCCACACGGTGGAGGCTGCGGCAAAGCTGGGCATTGGCAGCAGGGAGTATGAGCTGGTGGAGATTTAAAAAGGGAATACAAAATAGGAAAAAGGAAAAGGTGCAAGGCCTCTGTGAAATCAGAAAAGGCTTTGCGCCTTTTTCTGTACAGCTTGGTGGGCAAGAGCTTAGAAAAGATAAGTAATGACATTGCAAAAAAACGTAAAGTTCGGTATGATAGAAGCAACAGATTATAGTAAGGAGGTATTTTTTATGGCAAAATTTTCTGCTTCCCGGAGCCCGGAGATCAGTGAACGGGAGACGAGAAACATGGAGCGATCCAGAAAAATCGCAGCCCAGGGCATGGTACTTCTTCAGAATAACGGAGCCCTCCCCATTGTGGAGACAGGGAAAAAGATCGCCCTGTTCGGCAATGGCGCCAGACGGACTGTGAAGGGCGGAACAGGTTCTGGGGATGTGAATAGCCGCTCAGTGATAAGTGTGGAGCAGGGACTGGAGGCCGCAGGATTTTGTGTGGCTACCAAGGACTGGCTGGACCGGTATGACGCGGCGGTGGAAGCTGCCCGGAGGACATATTTTGCGGATATTGCTGCCGCCTTTCAGAAGGATGGCCAGGGGGCATTCATGAAACTATTTACAAATCCTTTCATGGAGCCTGCTATCATTCCAGTGACCCAGGAAGATGTGAGCAATTTGGATATGGACACGGCCATCTATGTGATTGCCCGCAATTCCGGCGAGGGCAAGGACAGAAAGCCTGTGGAAGGGGAATATGATCTTTTTCAGGTGGAGAAAGAAGCGATTCATTTATTGGGACAGCGCTTTGAGAAGGTTATCGTGGTGCTAAATGTAGGCAGCGTCATTGACACCAAATTCCTCCGGGCAGAGGAAGGAATCGACGCCATTCTGCTTATGAGCCAGGCTGGCAATATCGGTGGCTATGCATTGGCAGACGTGCTGACAGGCAAGGAGACACCCAGCGGGAAGCTGACCACCACATGGGCAGAAAACTATTTGGACTATCCAAATGGGGCGAAATTCAGCCATATGAACGGTGATATTGACGATGAATATTATACGGAAGGCATCTATGTGGGATATCGCTATTTTGACTCTTTCAATGTAACCCCGGCCTACCCCTTTGGCTATGGCACCTCCTACACGGATTTCACGGTGGAGACCAAAGAGCTGGAGACAGACGGGACCACAGTTACCATGAAAGTAGAAGTTACCAACAGCGGAAGCACCTATGCAGGCAGAGAAGTGGTGCAGGTGTACTACTCAGCCCCTGCCGGAAAGCTTGAAAAGCCCTATCAGGAGTTGGCGGCTTACAAGAAAAGCAAGCTGCTTACCCCAGGAGAGACAGAGGTGCTCACGATTTCTTATCCTGTGAAGGGAATGGCTTCCTACGATGAGAAACGGGCTGCCTGGGTTCTGGAGGCAGGAACATACTACGTGCGTGTAGGAGTAAGCTCTCGAAATACCAAAGTTGTGGCAGCCCTTGTACTGGACAGAGAAGCCATCACAGAGAAGCTATCCAACCGATTGCCTTTGGACGGTGAGATGCAGGAGTTTTCTATAGACAATGTGGTTTCCTACAGCTATGAGGGAGAGGAAACGGAAAAGGAAGCTGCTCCAAAACGATGCCTTCCTGCGGAGAAAATTCCCTGTGTGACAGTAGCTTACCGGGGAGAGGAGGCAGCGATACCAGAGAAGAGGACAGAGCAGAAGATTACCATGGACCAGGTGCGGAATGGGGAATTTTCGCTGGATGAATTGGTGAGTCAGCTGACAGTACCTGAGATGGCTGAGCTCTGTGTAGGTACAGCCAGGGGCGGCTTTGGCTCGGACTCCATTATCGGAGCAGCCTCAGCAGCTTGTCCGGGGGCAGCGGGAGATACCACCTCCTTGCTACTGGAGGATAGAAATGTCCGCAACATGATTCTGGCAGACGGCCCTGCAGGTCTGCGGCTATCTACCAACTTCGTGGTAGATAGAGACAATAATTTGATCCCTGGCACAGGGGCTGCGCCCATTCCCGGCATGGAGCTTCTCATGGGGAATATGCCGAAGCCGGAGATTCCTGAGGATGCAGTATATTACTATCAGTATTGTACCGCAATTCCCATTGCGACTTTGCTGGCCCAGACCTGGGATGTGGAGGCCATCGAAGAGGCTGGGGATATTGTGGGAGAGGAGATGGAGGAGCTGGGCGTGACGCTGTGGCTGGCACCTGGCATGAACATTCACCGGAATCCCCTCTGTGGAAGGAATTTTGAATATTATTCAGAGGATCCTTTGGTGGCAGGTCTGTGTGCAGCCGCTGATACCTTGGGTGTACAGAAGCATTCTGGCGTGGGCACCACCATCAAGCATTTTGCCTTCAACAATCAGGAGGACAATCGGATGCATGTGAATTCCCATGTGGGGGAGAGGGCTATCCGCGAGATTTATCTTAAGTGCTTTGAGATTGCGGTGAAGGCAGCTCAGCCCATGTCCATTATGACCTCCTACAATCTGATCAATGGCACCCACACTGCCAACAGCTATGACCTTCTGACAGCTATCGCAAGAGACGAGTGGGGCTTTGCGGGCATTGTCATGACTGACTGGGGTACCACAGGAGGCATGGAGATGAATCCTGGCGAAACCTTCCGGTACGGAACATCCAATGCAGCAGGCTGCATCAAGGCGGGCAATGACCTGACCATGCCAGGCAGCCAGAAGGATGTGGACGAGATTGTCAGGTCCGTAGGCGCAGCAGAGGGCAGTGTCATTTGTCCTATTACCCTGGGGGAACTGCAGGCCTGTGCGAAAAGAATGCTGCATGTGATCCAACAGTCTTCGGTCTATGAAGATTCTGTGCCCTATGCTCTATCTGCAGGAAAGAAGCTGTAAAGCTTTGTGGTAAGGGCTTCTGCAAGGGCAAGACTGGACTAAAAATAGGGATAGATGTGGCTGAGAGGCCACATCTATCCCTGTGATGAGCAGCAGATGGGAATCGCATATTTCTCAGGCTGGCTCAGGTCCATTTGGCGGAGGACATGTATTTCTCCTCGCAGTATTTGCAGCGATACACTTCGTTCTTTGCATCTGCCAGACAGAAGATATGGGGAAGCTCCTGCTCGATGGAGGTGATGCACCTGGGATTGTGGCAGCGGATGACGTTTTTGATCTGCTTTGGCAATGTGAGCTCCTTTTTCTCTACAATCTCTCCGTTTTTGATGACATTGACGGTGATGCTGTGGTCAATAAAGGCCAGCACATCCAAATCCAACATGTCGATGTCACACT
>CANRZC010000239.1 GCA_947644185.1 uncultured Acetatifactor sp. | reverse complement strand
TATTTCAAGCGTATAACGGGAGGTGAGGGAATTGCTTAGATTACTGAAATGTGAATTCATCAAGTTGAAACGCTCAAAGTTTCTTTTGATTGGCATTCTGGGAACTCTGATTGTGCCCTTGTTCGTGTTTGTGAAAGCCGTCATGGATTATCTGTCCAGTTCCGGGAGGGACATTAGCCTGTTCTCCATGTATGACAGCGCGCTGCTGTTCCTCATGCTCCTGTTTGCGCCCATGGTGCTGACGATCTTGGGGGCATGGATTGTCAGCAGAGAATACACGGACGGGACATTAAAAAATCTCTTTGTCATTCCGGTTTCACGGACGGCGTTCCTCTTTGGAAAGCTGCTTTTCTTCGGGATACTGGTTTTTCTGTTTATGCTGGCTTCCTGGCTGGAAATCCTGACAGCGGCTCTAGTGTGCAGCTTTTTTCTCCCGGTAGAGGATCTCACGATTCCCTGCGCCCTGTTCTTCCTGGCGAAAATGCTTTGTGGCAGCCTATTGCTGTGGGCCACCCAGACGCCCTTTCTCTACCTGACCATCCGGACAAAGGGATTCGTGGCACCGCTAATTGCCATTGCGGCGGTGAGCCTGGTCAATGTAGTTTTGTCCAATTCCGGGGTGGCGGGGTTTTACCCCTGGACAGCAGCCTATCATTTGGTGACGGGGCATTTAATCGGCCAGAGTTGCCCGGAAGAGCTCTCCTTTCTTATTATCCTGGCTGTGTGCCTGTGGGGCATCGGGACCAGCCTGGTCAGATTCCGGCAGGAAGAAGTGGGCTAAAGCCTCTAATCCGTCCAAAACTCTCTCCCACTTTTTACAGCTTCTGGCTGAAGATATTTTTATACCCCTCCCCATAGATCTCCGAAGCGCTGGTGATGATTGTAAAGGCTTTCGGATCCTCCTGCCTGACAATCTCCTCCAGCTTTGGGGAAAGGGGTTTTTTCACCACACACAGAATGACCTTTTTGTCCGTTCCCGTGTAGGCGCCGCTGCCGGAGATGTATGTGGCGCTGATGTCCAGTTCCTCCAGCAGCCTGGCCACAATGTTCTGGGGACTGTCGCTGATGATGAAGAACATCTTCGCCCCGTCCCGCCCATAGAGAACCAGATCCAGCATTACGGAGTTGATGAATACCACTACGCCGGCGTACAGCGCCGTGTCCAAGTTCTGGAACACAAAGGCAGATGCCGTCACAATGATGGCATCGGTGAGCAAAAACAGAAAGCCCGTCTTTAAATGGGGAAACTTCAGCCGCAGCAGCTTGATGATGATATCCGTGCCGCCGGTGGTGGCCCCCGCCTTGAACACCAGTCCCAGGGAAACTGCCATCAGGGAAGCGCCCACCAATGCCGCCAGCAGCGGGTCTTTTGTCAGGGCTCCCACAGGCGTGAGCAAATTGGTGACAATAGAGGTAGCCAGGGTACAGTACAGGGTGGAGAGGATAAACTTCCAGCCGAATTTCCACATGCCCAGAGCCAGAATAGGAATATTGATAATGAACATCCAGGTACCTGTCTCCAGTCCCGTGAGCCGGTTCAGGATGATGGCGATACCGGTGACTCCTCCGGGGGCCAGGGAATTGGGATCCAGAAACAGGCTGACAGAGACGGCATAGATTGCCGATGCTAAGGTGATGATCAGATAGTCCTGGATTCTACGCTGAAACGTCTTTTTCTCCTCGTACTGAATTTCGCTTTTTTGCTCTTTGCTGACTTGCTTTGTGCCGTTTTTCATATCCTGCAGCCACCTCCCTAAATCCCGCGGAAGCGGACCACCTGTCAAACAGGCGGCCCGCTCCCTCCGGGTATTCATCTCTCTGCGTTTTTCGTTGCCGCATCCATATAGCCCATACTGCCCAGCCTTGCGCACCACAGTCCTGTCACATATGGGATCAGGCCGTCAGCCGCCCACATTCACCAGCTTAGGCAGATAGCCGCCTTCTTCCAATGATTGCATAATCTGATTCTTGTGCTCTGTGCCAAAAGCCTCCATGGTAATACGCAGTTCCACAGCAGCGTTGCGGTTAGTGGTGACAAACTGATTGTGCTCCAGCTCAACCACATTTCCGTTGGCCTTTGCAATAATGCCCGCCACCTTATACAGCTCGCCCGGCTTATCCGGCAGCAGCATAGATACCGTAAATACTCTATCCCGCATGATCAGTCCCTGCTGTACCACAGAGGACATGGTAGTCACGTCCATGTTTCCGCCGCTGAGAATAGCCACTACCTTCTTGCCTTTCACATTCATATGCTTTAAGGCAGCTACTGTCAAAAGGCCAGAATTCTCAACTACAGTCTTGTGGTTCTCTACCATATCCAGGAAAGCCACAACTAACTCATGATCTTCCACTGTGATAATATCATCTAAATTCTTTTGAATATAAGGGAACAGCTTGGAACCTGGCGTCTTTACTGCTGTGCCATCTGCAATGGTGCTGACCTTTGGCAGGGTGACTACATGCCCCTGTGCCAAAGACATCTGCATACAGTTTGCCCCGGCAGGCTCCACTCCAATCACTTTTATCTTCGGATTTAAAAGTTTTGCCAAGGTAGCAACCCCTGTAGCCAGTCCACCGCCACCGATTGGCACCAGTATGTAGTCCACTAAAGGTAATTCCTTGACAATTTCCATAGCAATGGTTCCCTGGCCAGTGGCTACAGTCAAGTCGTCAAACGGATGGATAAAGGTATACCCATTCTCCTCTGCCAGTTCATAGGCTTTGGCACAGGCCTCGTCATACACATCTCCATACAGTACCACCTCTGCGCCATATCCTTTGGTGCGGTTCACTTTCATCAGAGGAGTGGTGGTAGGCATAACAATCACCGCTTTTGCCCCGTAAGCTTTCGCAGCATAGGCCACACCTTGTGCATGGTTCCCAGCAGAGGCAGTAATCAGGCCTTTTGATCTCTCCTCATCAGTCAATGTGCAGATCTTATAGTACGCACCCCGAAGCTTATACGCACCAGTCAGCTGCATATTCTCAGGCTTTAAGTAGACTTTATTCCCTGTCTGGGCACTGAGATACTCACTGAATACCAATTTCGTCTCTAGCGTCACATTCTTGACGATTTCTGACGCCTCCTCAAATTTCTCTAAGGTCAAGCCCTCTTCCATAGCTTCCTCTCCTTCCACGGAATATTCTTCTTCCACTCCCATGCCCATCTCCCTTTCCCTTTCTATGTTTTTTTCCACTGCCAACTCAGCCTCTTTCTCCCCAGAAGTCGATTCCTCCGCCATCTCCTCCTCAGAAAGCTCCTCTTTTACTACCTGCTCGTGCTCTTCCATCTCCCGATGCTCCTCCTTCCCATTGTGTTGTGCTCCATTTTCATGGTCTTCCAGCTTCCTACACCCTTTACATCACTCCTCATCCGCATGCAATTCTTCTACTTTCACATCAAACAAGGCATTTACAAACTCATCTGAGTCAAATTTCTGCAGATCGTCTATGGTCTCGCCCACCCCGATATATTTTACCGGGACATGAAGCTCCGACTGAATCGCCACCGCAATGCCACCTTTTGCAGTGCCATCCATCTTCGTCAAAATAATCCCTGTAAGGTCCGCCACCTCTCCGAATTCTCTTGCCTGAACCAGTGCATTCTGCCCTGTGGTACCATCCAATACAATGAGGTTTTCTCTGTGGGCATTTGGAAATTCTCGGTCCACAATGCGATTCATTTTCCGCAGCTCCTCCATCAGGTTCTTCTTGTTGTGCAGTCTGCCAGCCGTGTCGATCAACAACACATCCACGCCTCTTGCCTTGGCAGCATTCACTGCGTCGAAAACCACGCTAGCCGGATCCGCACCCTCGTTTCCGCCTACCATAGGCACATCTGCACGCCTAGCCCACTCTGCCAGCTGATCCCCCGCAGCAGCCCGAAAGGTATCTGCCGCGGCAATGAGCACCTTTCTGCCATCCTCCTTGAACTTACCGGCCAGCTTTCCTACAGAGGTGGTCTTCCCGACGCCATTGACCCCGATCACCAAAATCACTGACTGCTTTTTCTCAAACTCATAGGCGGTGTCATCTACCCGCATCTGTTCCTTGATCCCCTCTATCAGAAGCTGTTTGCACTCCTGGGGCTCTTTGATATGTTGTTCTTTGATCTGGGTCTTCAAGCGGTTTATGATTTCTGTGGTGGCATTCACACCAATATCACCCATGATCAGGATCTCTTCCTTCATCTCGTCCGTCCATGGT
>CANRZC010000238.1 GCA_947644185.1 uncultured Acetatifactor sp. | reverse complement strand
TGCATGTCTTTACAAATCCTATGGAAAGACTGTAGATGCCATAAAGGCAGACAATATTACCATATCCATTATTCGGGAGAGAAAGCCTGTGGCACTTTTCCGATACTTTAAGAACCATGACTGGAACGTATTAGAGCCTTACCAAGGAATCTACTATATAAATGTAACAAACTGGTTTCCTATACAGGTAGTTGTCACAAATGAACTGGATTGGGATATCCATGGCTGGCTGAAAGCTTTATCCCCTAACTTGAGGAAAGATGATTTTCGAAAGTTGTTGGATAAAAGGAACCACATAATCGACAAATCGGATAGGGAACTGATAGATTCTATTTTGGAAATAAGTTTTGGCGCGAATAGGGAAATAGTGGAAGAATTGATAGGAGATGAGAGTATGTATGAGACATTAATGGAGATTATGGAACCGCAAATACAGTTAAGAGAAAAGGCAGCTTTGAAAAAAGGAATTCAAATTACTATCAAATCATTAAAGGATTTTGGTGTCAGTGAAGCAGATATTAAAAAGACAATCATTAAAAACTATGGACTGACTGAGGGCGATGCTCAAGAATACTTGCAAAAGGCTCAATAGAGGACACCTGATTTGAACGGGCAGAGCTACCTGTCTGATGTGGCTCATGCTTGCCCGGGCAAGCGTGAGCCACCTATAGATCTGAACCTCTATAATTACAACTACATACAGTCAGACTCTTTCAGACCGTATAAACTCCCCAATCTAAAACAGCGGCTTACAAGCCGGATAAATCCGCTTAAACTGCTGATAGCGCTCCTCATACTTTGCCACCAACTCCGGATCCGGCTCCACTGTCTCCACCACCTTCACTACCTTTGCGGCAATCTCTTCCACAGAACGGTACTCCCCGCAGGCCACCGCTGCCAGCATGGCGCCGCCCATGGACGGCCCTTCCTCGCTCTCAGGCACCTCCACCTTTAGGTTCAGCACATTGGCTACGATTTTCTTCCACAGAGGGCTCTTGGCGCCGCCACCGCAGATCTTGGTGCTATGTAGCTGGATACCCAGGGATTTCGCCACCTCCAGAGAATCCCGCAGGGCAAAGGCCACTCCCTCCAACACCGCCTGGGTCATATCCGCCCTGGTGGTGTCCATACTCATGCCGATGAAGACAGCTCTGGCATCTGGATTGTTGTGAGGTGAGCGCTCCCCCATGAGATAGGGCAGGAAGTATACATGGTTCTCGCCCAGCTTCTCAATGGACTGCTGCTCCCCCGCGTAATCCTTTGTGCCGATGATGTCGTCCATCCACCATTTGTTACAGCTGGCTGCGCTGAGCATGCAGCCCATGAGATGAAAGCTTCCGTCCGCATGGGCAAAGGAATGCAAAGCGTTGTACTTGTCCACGCCGAACTGCTTTGAGGAGATGAAGATGGTACCGCTGGTGCCCAGGGAAATATTGCACATACCGTCTCCCACAGTGCCTGTACCCACAGCCGCCGCTGCGTTGTCCCCGGCCCCTGCAGCCACCTTCACAGAGGGGCCAATCCCCAGTTCGGCCGCCACTTCCGGTAACACCGTGCCCACTGTCTCATAGCTCTCAAAGCATTTCGCTAGCTGAGAGACCTGAATGCCACAGATATGGCACATTTCCTGAGACCAGGTACGGTTCTTCACATCAAACAGCAGCATGCCCGATGCGTCGGACACGTCGGTACAGTGTACCCCTGTAAGCTTATAGGCGATATAATCCTTTGGCAGCATGATTTTGGCAATCCGGGCAAAATTCTCCGGCTCCTTGTTCTTCACCCAGAGGAGCTTCGGGGCAGTAAAGCCTGCAAAAGCAATGTTGGCCGTATATGCCGAGAGCTTTTCCTTGCCGATTTCGTTGTTTAAATATGCTGTCTCTTCCCCAGTGCGTCCATCGTTCCAGAGAATGGCCGGCCGAATCACATTGTCATCCTTATCCAGGATCACCAGCCCATGCATCTGGCCGCCAAAGCTGATGCCAGCCACCTGGGCCTTGTCCACGTTCTGTATCAGCTCTCTGATTCCCAGCATGGTTGCCTCATACCAGTCCTCCGGCTTCTGCTCTGACCAGCCGGGGTGGGGGAAATAGAGTGGGTATTCTTTCGATACAATATTTACGATTTTCCCATCACTGTCCATCAACAGCAGCTTTACCGCTGATGTGCCCAAATCTATTCCTATATAATACATATAATTCCTCCTGCTTTTTATCCTAAAGCTTCTGACAAATGTCATCTGCTCATCCTCTACTGCTTTAGTCTTCTGTCAGACACAGATTCTTTCCCTTTAATCCCCAAAAGCTCCCTGCGTCCAGACCGCCCTCAGCATGTCCGATCAGCCACTTATTCACAGCGGTCAGCATGGCATCCTCATCGGAAACACCAACGCCACTCTGGGCCTCCTCCACCTTTTTATGATTTCCCTTCAGGGGATAATTTGTCCCTTTGGGCAGTACAATGGCTACCTGGAAGCCATCCGCCTCTGATACATGGCAGGGCGCATAGTGCAGTGTGGTGGCATACACCTCCACCGCCATCCCAGCCGGCACCAAAAATGCCTCCACTTTTGAGGTGTCATAGGTGTGATCCGCCTCCACGTCTGAGAGCAGCCCCAGCATCAGCACAGCATCCGTTGCAGCCACATTGATCTCGGAATCCCTGTGGTACTCCAAAGCATTCAGCTTTGTGTTATGGCCGTTGCAGTAGCCGATCTGAATGGGCATCTCCCCATAGACAATCCGGGACAGCTCCTCCATCACAGGCAATGCCTCCAGCGCCTCCACAGAGGGCTCATAGGCCACATCCTCCGGCACTGGTGTCTTCTTCAATTCTTCCACCAAAACTGTAAAATCCACATTCTCCACCACTCTGCCATATCTTTTGAAAGCAGGGTCTGTCACTTTTAATACCTTCATTGTTATACCTCCTCCAGTTTCTTACATTTCAATCTCGTCAAACAGCTCGTCAAATCCAATCTTCACATTTGGAAAATGAAGCAGTTTCAGCTCATCCTTATTTGCTTCTGTTATGATCTTCCACAGATAATACCTGGGCATACTGTCCTCATAGTCCAGTTCATAGATTTCAACCCGCTTTTCCCGCCAGTCCACGATCCAATACTCCTCAATCTCCTGCTGGCAGTACAGCTCCATCTTCTCCCCCCGGTCATAGCTTTCTGTGGACGGGCTTATGACTTCCATCACAAACCGCGGAATGCCCACAAAATTGCTGCCGCGCTTCCGCTTTGTCTGACAATTTATGGATGCATCCGGTATGACTGTCCTCTCACCGCCCTCTTCCGTATGCCATTTGTACTGCACATTGTCCGAATACACAAAGCAGGTGCTGTTCTTCAACTGTTTCCGGACTGCAGCCACAAAGTTGACGATAACCGCGGAATGCGCAGGTGCTGCCCCTGCCATGTCTGTTATCTGCAGATTCAAATCCATTCCTGCGCCCTCCTGTCATTACAAATCATTCTGTGAAACCAACGCCGGTTCTCCCTTTGCCTTAAAGCCCTAACTTTTTCTTCCAAGCCCTTGCAATGACTTCATGGCCTGCTGCCGTAGGGTGGACCCCATCGCCACTCCAGCGAGAAGCCGGAAATATCTTCTGGGCTTCCTCAAACACCTGCTGCAGATCCACATAATCTGTTCCAAATTCCTCCGCCAGCTTCCTTGTCACCTCTCTGCGGGCCCCAACTTCCCTGGAAAAAGTCTCCCACGCCGGATCTGTGGCTTCCCCATGCATCACATAGGCCCCCATGAGCACAATCCTAGTATCCGGCAGAGCCGCCTTTGTCTCCTGCAGCAGGAGGCGGTACACCTGTTCAAAAAGGGGCGTGTCCACACCGTTTTGCTCTCCCAGCTCATGCCACACATCATTGACACCAATCAGGATGGTAATCACATCCGGCTTCAGATTCAGGCAATCCTTCTTCCATCTGGCCAGCAAGTCCACCACCCGGTTGCCGCTGATGCCGCAGTTCATCACCACGCAGTCGCCGTCCCCTGCCATCAGATCCGCCTCCAGCAGACGGGGATAGCCGCAGCCTGTGGCGTAGGGATTTGTGTAATCCCCCCTGCCACAGTCCGTAATCGAATCTCCCTGAAATAGATATTTCATAGTTGATTTCCTTCCTTTCGCAACATCTTTTCTTTCTATCTTACACTACTCTTGTCCAGATTTCCATAGAAATTTTGTTCTTATACAAAATC
>CANRZC010000237.1 GCA_947644185.1 uncultured Acetatifactor sp. | reverse complement strand
AATATCCACAGGGCCTTGCATATAGTGTACATTTGTCATACAGCAGAGATGGAGAGCGGTATCTTCCACTCCATCAAAACTATGGAATTCTTTTCGCACAAGCGGAGATTTCCCCGGAGGACACCATTGTGCCCAAATGCGTGAAAAATCCCCGTATTCTATCCTTTCCTTCAGGGGACTACGGAATCCTGGCGGACAGGGTGGAGGAAGACGGCAGGGAGGAAGTGGATGCTCATGCGCTGCTTTGGCGGACCTGGGATTTTCGAGAATTTCAGCCTGCTCAGGTGATAGAAAAAAGCAGTGTGAAATGGCAGGAGCTGTGGTCACTTGCCAAAGACATTCCACAGGAGCAGCATTTTGTGGAGGGGGAGATGGTGGTAGGCAGTGGCATAGAGCTCAGCCACGCTTTCTGCGACCGGATTGTGCAGAGCTGGTCCCAGATCCACAACACGGAGATTCTCCTGCCAGACAGAATGCAAGTCAGTGGAGCCAATGAGGTGGCGGCTGTGCAGGCACAGGCTGTCTACTCGGACGGATCTACAGATATGAAGACGGTTTTGTGGGATACTGGAGGCGTAGACTGGGGAACGCCTGGTGTGTATCCTGTGACAGGCAAGGTTCACAGCAGGAAATTTGCTTTCCCCCTGCTGAAAGGCCGAGGGGATCCTGTTATTTTTCCGTGGGAGGGAAAATGGTATTTTCTGGCCACCAATGACAATTTGAACGATATTGGAATCTATGTGCGAGAAGCCCACAGTGTGGAGGGACTGTTTGAGCCGGAGACAAAAGATGTGCTACTTCTGGACGTGGACCAGGAGAGAGACTTTATACAGACCTTCTGGGCGCCGGAGTTTCATGTCATAGGTGGGAAGCTCTATATCCTGTTCGCCGTGGGTGGAAAAGTGTGGGGACCTCAATGCTATCTGATGGAATTGAAAAAGGGCGGACGAATTACGGAAAGGGACAGTTGGGAAGAACCGGTGAGGGTGGTACGCAGGGACGGATCGCCGCTGACCATGGATGGGATCACGCTGGACATGACTTACTTAAGTGCAGGTGGGAATTCCTACATGGTCTGGTCCTACCGGAAAGGAATTGGGACATCAAAGGACACAGGCTCCATGCTATACATTGCCAGAATCCAGGAGAATGCGCCCTGGAGGTTGGCTGGGGAGCCGGTGCTTCTGTCCCGTCCGCTTTTTGGCTGGGAGAATGTGAATGGAACCATCAATAACGAAGGCCCTCACGGTTTCGTAAAGGCCGGGAAAGTCTATCTGACCTACTCTGGGGGCGCGGCAAACGGATACACGTATGCGTTGGGGCTGCTGACAGCTGACGCCAATTCGGACTTGACAGCGGTGGAGTCATGGAAAAAGAGTGGTGTGCCTGTGCTATCCTTCTACTCCGTGAAGGGCGAGTACGGTCCGGGGCACAATTCCTTTTTCACAGATGAGGAGGGGAAGCTCATGATTGCCTATCACGGGGAGACAGAAATGTCGTCAAATCTGCGCTGTGACGGCATTCGCCGGGTGCATTTTGACATCAATGGGGAGCCTGTCTTTGATCTGTCGGCGGAGCGAGATGTAAACCCTGCATTGTGTCAGGTGCAAATGGAGATTGAAGTGATCTAAAGCATTTATTTGGAGGCAACCGTTCTCTGTCACAGGGGAACGGTTGTTTGGCGTTGGGGTTTGGACAAAATCTGTGAAAAGACTTGAAATACTGGCGTAAGACATGATATATTGGTAAGAAAGCCAATAGATAACAGGCGGTTGGTGACGGCACGGAGGATTGGTATGTTAGAGATTTTTTATCCAGATAATGAGGCAAAGAGTGCTTACGAAATTGCATATCAGGATCTGTACCACAGAGGATACCGGGGGATTATCTTCGACATCGACAATACCCTGGTGCCCCATGGCGCGCCGGCGGATAAAAGGGCAATGGAGCTTTTCGAAAGACTCCGTGGGCTAGGATTTCGCACAGTGCTTTTGTCCAACAATAAGGAGACCAGAGTACAGCCCTTTGGGGACGAGGTGGGATCCGGGTATCTATGCAGGGCCGGCAAACCGGGGCAGGCAGGCTATGAGAAGGCCATGGAGATCATGGGCACCAAACCAGAGACCACACTTTTTGTGGGCGATCAACTATTTACGGACATCTGGGGGGCAAAAAGAGTGGGGATTGTCACCTATTTAGTGAAGCCCATTCACCCAAAGGAGGAGATTCAGATTGTCCTCAAGCGACAGCTGGAGAGGATTGTGCTGTTTTTCTATCACCGAAAGAAATCGCAATGATGATCGTCTGCAAAGAAATCGCATATCAGGGGGAAATAACGGAATGGAGATCAATGGCTACACCCGCACCTGCGGGGTAATGGGAAATCCGGTGGAACATACCATGTCGCCGGCTATACATAATACACTTGCAAAGAATTTAGGGGAAAATCTGGTCTATGTCCCTTTTCATGTGCCAGCCGGGCAGGCAGGGGAGGCGGTGCGGGGAGCCTATGCGCTGAATCTGCTGGGAGTGAATGTGACGGTTCCCTACAAAAGGGAGGTGATCCCCTATTTAAAGGAAATAGATCCGCTGGCAGAGTCCATTGGCGCGGTGAATACCCTGGTGCGGACAGAAGGGGGATTTAAGGGCTACAATACAGACATGCCCGGACTTTACCGCGCCATGTGCCAGGATGGTGTGAAGCTGGAAGGCATGCGTGTGGTGATTTTAGGCGCTGGAGGTGTGGCTCGGGCGGTAGCTATTTTGACAGCTAAAAAAGGGGCAGAGCACATAGTCATTCTGAACCGGACCCTGGAGAAGGCAACAGGGATAGCAAATGAGGTGAATGCTATGGTGGGCCGTGGACTGGCAGAGGCCCGGAGGCTGGAGGAGTACCCATCCCTTCCGGGAGATAACTATCTTGCCATACAGGCCACCAATGTGGGGATGTTTCCAGAGACGGAGCAGGCGGTTATCGAAGACAGGTCTTTTTATGAGAAAATAGGGATTGGCTACGACCTTGTCTTTAATCCGGCCCAGACCAGGTTCATGACACTGGTGCAGGAAAGTGGAGGCAGGGCTTTTGGTGGACTGAAAATGCTGCTGTATCAGGGCATCATAGCCTATGAGCTATGGACGGGCTCCCAGGTGGATCAGGAGCTGGCCCAGAAGGCATATAAGGCTATGAAGGAAGCAATGCATATTTCCTAGAAGGGTGCTTTGAAGAGGGGACAGAGGATGAAGAGGAGAAATCTGGTACTGATTGGGTTCATGGGCAGTGGGAAGACCTCTGTGGGGCTTAAGATGTCCTACAGACTGCGGATGCCTGTGGAGGATACAGATAAGCTGATAGAGCGCAGAGAACAGTGCAGTATCAGCCAGATATTTGCCAGAGAGGGAGAAGCATATTTCCGCAGACTGGAGACAGAGCTGTTGGCGGAGCTGGTAAAAAGGGGACGTGGGGCCATTTATTCTGTGGGAGGCGGGACGCCGGTGCTGCCCGAAAACAGAGAGCTTCTTCGGCAATTGGGGAAAGTGGTTTTGTTGCGGGTACGCCCGGAAACCGTGTATGAGAGGCTGAAGGGGGATACCACCAGGCCACTGCTCCAGTGCCAGGATCCCTTATGCCGGATTCAGGAGTTGATGGAGAGCCGAAGAGAAGCCTATGAGTCCTGCGCAGATGTTATCCTGGACGTGGATCACATGGAAATGGAAGACATTATAAAGACCATCGAAAAGGAGATGAGTAAGATGAAGCTGTTAGTGATCAATGGACCTAATATTAACTTTCTGGGCATTCGGGAAAAGAGCATATATGGAGCACAGGATTATCAATATCTGCTGGATATGATTCAGAAAAAAGCCCAGGAGACAGGCAGCGATATCACAGTGTTTCAGAGCAATCATGAGGGGGCAATTATTGACAGGATTCAACAGGCCTATTTTGACGGCACGGAAGGGATCGTGATCAATCCTGGTGCGTTTACCCATTACAGCTATGCCATACGGGACGCGCTTGCCAGTATCACAGTGCCAAAGGTGGAGATCCATATTTCAGATATCACAAAGCGGGAAGAATTCCGCAAGGTGTCTGTGACAGCACCTGTCTGTGACAGACAGATATATGGCATGGGTCTTGCGGGGTATTTGAAGGCCATTGATACCATACTGTATCAGAATGAAAACTAAAAAATGGAATTTTCTTGGACTTTTTCCAAGATTTTTTCAA
>CANRZC010000236.1 GCA_947644185.1 uncultured Acetatifactor sp. | reverse complement strand
CACTTTGTTTGATAACGATACGCCATTCATTTTACTTTACCTCACCGCCTGCCGCCACATCTGCCGGATTTCCCGCATCCCTTAGATTCACAAAATTAATTCCTTTTACCACCCTGCCATCCTTGATATCCAGACAGGGAATCACTCTCTTTGTGTGCATCTTTGCTCCTATCCATGTGCCGCAGTAAGCTCTTTCGCTACACTGTCATTTCATCAGCCTTCCTTGCATATCTGGCAAAAATTTCTCAGAATTCCCATTCCCATGTCTGCACTTTTCTCCGGGTGGAATTGACAGGCAAACACATTTCCTTTCTCCACCGCAGCATGAATGGTCACGCCGTATTCTGTGGTTGCTGTGACGATTCTCTCGTCTGCAGCTTGCAGGTAATAGGAATGTACAAAATACACATAGCTGTCTTTCAGTGCCGCCTCCCCACTGATGCCATCAAACAATCTGCTTTTCCGGGGAAACTGTAAATCGTTCCATCCCATATGTGGCACCTTCAGTCCCTGCCTTTGAGGAATTCTGCGAATGTGGCCTTCCAAAATACAAAGGCCCTCCACACCTGGACTTTCCTCGCTGCTCTCAAACAAGAGCTGCTGACCTAGGCAGATTCCCAAAAAAGGCTTTCCACTGTCCACATACCCACGAATCACATCCACCAATCCATAGGCATTTAGCTTTTCCATGGCATCTCCAAAGGAACCCACACCTGGCAGAATTACCCCCTCTGCCTCCTGAACCTCTCTCTCGTCTCTGGTGACGATCACTTCCTGGCCCAAATAGAGTAATGCTTTCTCTACGCTCTTGATATTTCCTGCATCATAATCGATTATTGCAATCATACCGCTCTCTTCTCATATCTTAATTGTCTATAAAGTTGCCGCCTTCCCATTCCGCCTCCTCTGGAAGCTCATCTGGAAGATCATCTACGCCATCCTCTGGCTGTACCTCGGACATTCCGTCATCCCCCGGCTGCACATCCGGCTCTGCATCCATATCCTCCGCAGGAGGTTGGATAGTGTCTGAAGCAGGATAGCCCTTTCCCTCTGCCACCGCCGTGACAGTCCTGGTATATTCTATACTGCTGCCGATTGCCGCAATTTCCTTTGCCTGCTCCTCTGTAAGCCCATACCGTTCAAGGAGAATACCCAAAACTTGCCCATAGATCTCCTCCACCTCCTGCAGCGCCTGGCACTCTGCGGCATAAGTATGAATTGCTGGATAGTTATCCACTGTCTGAAGCAAGCTGTCCAAAGCCTGTACTTCCGTACCATTCTTTAAGACAATGTCGAATTTCCGCACTTCCTGCTCCATATAAAGAATAGACTCTGCTTTTCCGTACATCTGAGCCTGCTCCTGGCTTAGCTTTCTTCCAGACAGCATCTGATAACAGGTCTCGTAATCCCCGCTCTTGTAAGCTTCTTGCGCCTCCTGCTTTACAGAAAAATCGGAAACCAGATTTACAAAAATAAATACAACTGCACCCACAGTAGCGCCCAGCAATAGAATCGGCAAAGCCTTTTTAAAGGTAATTTTCTTTCCTGGAGCATAAGATTCCTTCTCCTTAACCTTCTTCGGCTTTTTGGGCTTTGCGGGCTTCGGCGGCTTTTTCTTCTTTTCTTTTTTCTTTGCCGGCTTTTTTGCCTTCTGGGATTTCTTACCTTTACCGCTCTGGTTCTTTTCCTTGTCCAGCTCACTGAGAATTTCCTGGTTTTCATCTGAGATCATGAGATCCTCATTCTCCGGCTCTTCCTCTTCCATTAGCATCTTGACGATTTTGGACATAAAACCACTCTTCGGCTTCGGTGCCTCTTCCTTTGGTTCATTGGAAATATCTGGAATAAAGGCATCTATCTCATTCATATCCAGTTCCATGATACCAGATTCTGCTATATCTTCCTTTTCTGCCTCCACGCCCTTTTCCTTTGTCCTTTCTGATTCTAAAGTCTTCTCCCGCTCTTTCGCCGCATCAAATTCCGGTCCCAGCTGATTTATGTTAAATTTTTTCGAGGAATCCTCATTCTTCTCACGTCCAAGATTCCCTGCATTAGAGACAATACTATCCAGCAAATCCTTGTCCTGAAGCAAATCATACTCCTGTATCTCTTCGGGTTCCTCTGGCTTTGCCTCTCCTAGCTCTAGATCCTGTACAGCATCACGTTTCTTATTCCCACGCCTAGCCGCTTTTTCAGCCTTAGCTGCCTGCTTTTTTGCTTTCTTTTCCGCAGCCTCCCTGGCCTTCTCCTGCTTCAATTGCAATTTTTCCTGGGCCTTTCGCTGCTTTTCTTGCTCTTTGCGGGTCTTTGCATCCATAGGCTCCGGGTCCTCTTTTGATGCCCCTTCCTCTATATCCGCTAAAAGCTTTTCCACTGGACTGTGCTGCTCCCCCTCCTCCATAAGGCTTTCATCAATTGCCTCATTTTGGTCAGCCCGCTTCAGCATGTCCTGAATATCTCGCAGGTTGTCATCACTGTCGTCCCCAGTTTCCTCCAGCATCTCAAGCACATCACCTGCAAAGGCGTCCTCTGCATTCTTTTCTGCATATACTCCTGCACTCTCAGCCAGGAGCTTTTCTATTTCCTCCGCTGAAAGCTCTGTGACGGCATCTATTCCGTATGCATCAGATTCCGCATTTGTGTTTACATTTTTTTCTTCTCTGGAAGACATCTTCTCTCCTCCGGTTTCTTAATTACTGGCTCAAAACGTCCACTCCTATTTTATCACAGCTCCTCCAGCCAATCAATCGCATTCTTAGAAATTCCACATCCCTTTTCTGACAATTCCTTGGTCAATTGATACAATTTTTCATGGATTCTGCAAAAAAAGGCCTTTTGATTAAAAAAAGCCACCTTTTCAAAGGGCCAGCGAATCACCGATGGAAAGCGCATTCCTACCCCCAACTCCAGTACCAGCAGACTGTGATGCAAGGTTCCCTGAAGCCATTTTGTGTAAAGCTTCCACTGCTCCAAATATCCTTCTTCATTATAATTTTCTGCATACACATTATGTAAGACAAGCGATCCACCACATACTGGACAATTTCCCTCCAAAAACGAAGCTTCCTCTATCAATTGTCCAGCATACAATTCTTCCAGAAAATGTTCCAACCTGTCCTTATCTCGGTCTGTCATTTTTGACAAAGTTCCCTTACAGCCAGCAGCACACTGTTTTTCCAGAGTAGAACCGCAGGGCATTACCACTCTTCCCACCGTTCCAGCCCTGCTGTTTGTAGATACTGAGACCACAAAATGATTCTTCCCCTGAAGGATGTCTGCCAGCTTTTCAAAAGCCCTGTCCAGAGATCTGTCTCCTGTTTTTTTCAGACAAAATTCGTTCCATGCAGGTAGCAGCCAGTGAAGCCCAGCGTCTCGCAGCTTCTGGCATCCTAGAAGGTATCCCTCATCCTGTCCCAGAATTTCTATTCCATCAAAGTCCTCTCCCAGTCCCACCAGCACCATATCCGCCTGTCTCAATTTTTCCAGGATTTCCTCATTCTTCATTGTAAAATCATACCTTTCTCTCGCCTATCATATCTGCCATCAAAAAGCTTATACCAACACCCTCTTACAACAAAAGGCCGGGAAAACATCCCGGCCTTTTCAGATTTTTACATATTCAGGTGTCTTTCCTCCACTAGCTCGTCTATTACCCTTACCAGATTTCCTATCTCAGGTTTGGACAACTGTGCATCTGCACCCAATGCTTCGCCTTTCCTGCGCATCTCCTCATTCACCAAAGAGGAGAAAAGGATTACTGGAATCTTGGCTGTGGCTTCATCGGATTTCACCAATTTCGTCAGCCTATGCCCGTCCATCTCTGGCATCTCAATGTCAGAGATAATCACTCGCACATTCTCGTGCAAGGTTCCCAGCTCCTTATAACGGGTAATAATATCATAAGCTTGCTTTCCGTTCTCCACATGAATCAGATTCTCATAGCCCGCTTTCTTCAGACAATCCACAATCAATTTGTTCAACAGAGGGGAATCCTCCGCGATCAGGACAGGTACGCTACTCCTCTGCCGCTCTCCCAGCTCATTGATATCGGAAATCTTCAGACCGGTCTCAGGATTGATATCTGTAACAATCTTCTCAAAGTCAAGAATAATGACTAGTCTGTCTTCCTTCTTGACGATGCCGATGGCTACTCCCTCCTCCGCACTGGAAATCGTCACTTCCGGCTTGATGATCTCGCTCCACGACACAGTATGTATCCCCAGAACATCATCTACATGGAATGCAATATCCAGCTTGTTGAAATTCGTGATAATGAACA
>CANRZC010000235.1 GCA_947644185.1 uncultured Acetatifactor sp. | reverse complement strand
GGCTATCTATCAAAACCCTATCCTCTATTGTACCAGATTTGTCCATTGGATTCAACACAAAGCTATCACAAGATATGAATATTTCATCAATATTTTATGAACAATTCCCGAAACGCAGGATATATTTCTCTGGGAGCACCCCCATGGGAAGATAAAGCCTCTGCCTACTTCCCTCCTTATCGATACCATAAATCTCTGTGCAGCCCTCCTGGAAGATCCTGTCGCTGCGGCTGGGACCTGCATAGTCCACAAGCCCGCAGAGCTCTGCGATCTCCGCTGGATCCGTGATTTCCAGCGCCGGTGACCAATTGTATTCTCTGTCCACCTTCATCTGCGTATTCTCATAGGATGTCTCCGCTTCCTCAGGCAGTATCCCCTCCTCTGTCTGCAGGGGCACGCCATAGTATTCTCTGGCGTTGGCAATCCGCTCCTCCTCTGACATATCTTGATCAAAGCCATAAGGTAAATTAAGCGTCACAGATACAAATTCTTCTGGATTCAGCTCTGATATCCATTTCTCGCAGCCAGCACCGCGCAGGGCCTCCACAGTATGCTCCATGGTATCATAGACGCTTATCCTGACTACAGGGCTTGAGCCATCTCTGTCCAGTATATCGAAAGACATACATGCCAGCCGCCTGCCCCTTCCCAGAAATACACCTTCCGGATCCTCCATCAAGTCCTGATTATATGCCTCTATGATTTCCTGAAATACCTGGGGGCCATACTCCCTTATCTGAAAGGTCTCATCCTGGTTCACCCGGGAGAGCTGGAATTCCTTACAGTCCTTTATCATCTCCTGGTCAAGGAAAAAAGCATATTTCAGATATTCCTGGCTGGTGACTATCGGCCAGAGCAAAGCTTTATCCTCCTTATTTATTTGATACCTGCGATAATAGCTCCTGCCACTGTTTAGTGTCACCCTGGTAGGCACGCTGAGCCAATAATCCCAATCTGTCTCTTCCCTGACGGCACACTCCAGATAGCTGTAAATGGCATCCGCATCCTGGAATTCCATTCCCTGAAGAGGGGATTGCTCCGCATCACTGTCTATATACCGATTGCTGAACTCTCCTACGCTCACACCCAACTGGGCAATTTTCTTTTTTCCAGGCAGATAGTCATCATAGCCCATCCAATCCCACCGAAAGGCAAAGCAGATAAGCAATGACGCCAAAAGCACAGCCGCCATCAGTCGTTTCCGAGTAAAAAACGCTTTGAAATCCATGGTAAAAATAATATTGAGCACCCCCATGGAGACAATCCCTGCTAGTAGGAGGCCAAAAATCCCCCATACAATGGTCATATTATCTGTAAGCAACGTGAATAGCAGCCATCCTCCCATGCCGGCCACCATGCCAACTATAATCTTCATCAGGCTCGTGGCCACCTTGTTCCTTATGCCATGCTCTGCCAGTTCAGAGGCCCTGTTTTTGTACAAAAGCCATGCGCACCAAGAAAGGAGTGCTGCCACTGCAAAGCTCACTGCCAGCTTTCCCCAAAATGCTGGTAGATTGCCCCCCAGATCCGCTCTCCAAAAAAGCAGCGCTGGAGCGGAGAAAAGTGGGGAGGTGTAGGCTATCCCACTCCAGTCCCAGGCATCATAGAACCGCTTCATATAGACGGCAAAAAAAGTGTACCCGATCCCAAAGACACTGATACCTCCAAACCCCAGAATCATCATACTCATCAAAGTATTCAGAATATTGCCGCTGAGCATCACTGCCACCAGCACCAGACTGTACACCAGCAGAAAGGCCACTGTCAAAGCCACCAAGGTCAAAAGCGCAGTCAAAATCACTGCCCTTATCTCCTGCCCCGTTCCCCCCAACTGTCCAAGGAACCCTGCCCCCATAGCCACAGTGGGCAGATAAAAAAACAAAAAGGGCACAAGCCAAATCAGGAATCCATCCAGGTACCCCACGGCAAATAGGGTCCTGCGCTTCACAGGCAGGCTGTGATAAGCATCCACCATATTTTTGTGGAACACATACCGAAAGCCAAAAAGACCTGTTATAATCGCGCCTACGATGGCTATGATTCCGCCCATTGCTGTCACAAAGTCCCGGAAAAAGGAAATGGTCTCCTCAATCATAGCAAATACATATTTATCCCTCTCCATATGAGAACGGCTATTCTCCAGCAGTTCCTCCATGCCCACCTGATTGCTCCACCAAATCAGCCACACCACTGTTATCAATAGAAAACTGCCCAGAGAAGACAGCGCTATCATCCAGAGTTTATGCCGCAGATCCTCTTTCATGCTATTAAAAAAGAAGCGATTTGACGTCATACTCTTTCACCTCCGTTTCACTGATGAATATTTCTTCCAGAGACAATGGCAGCAGCTCATAGAAAATCGGGGAAAGCTGTTCCATAAATTCATCTATTTCCTGCCTTTTACCCCGCACGGTCAGGGTGTAGAGAGAGCCTCTGTTGTCCATTGTAAGGACCTCCATGGATTCCCGGATCCTGCAAAGCATCTCCTCTTCCTTTATGATGCACTGTATCTTTTGAATATTCAGCTTCATCTCGTCTAAATCTTTCTCAAACAGAATACCTCCCCTGTGGAGAAGTCCTACTGTTTCACAGATATCCTCCAACTCCCTTAGGTTGTGAGAGGCAATCACTGGCGTCAGACCACGCTCCTCTATCTCCCTGACAAACACTGCCTTCACCGCTTGACGCATGACAGGGTCTAAACCGTCAAAGGTCTCGTCGCAGAGCAGATATTTGGTGTTTGCGCAGATGCCACAGAGGATAGAGAGCTGCTTCTTCATTCCCTTGGAAAAGGTGTTCACCTTTCGGCCTTCCTGCAGACCAAACTTACCCATGAGTTCATGCCATTTGGCACTGTCAAAATCGGGATAATAGGTCTGATAGAGATGTAGGATATCTCTGGGGGTGCCGTTTCGGAAGAAATACTGATCATCGGAAATATAGAAAATTTTTCCCTTTGCAGCCGGATTGTCAAAAATCTCCTCCCCGTCCACAGTAACGCTGCCCTCATCAGGCTTCAGCACACCGTCTGCAAGTCGCATCAAGGTAGACTTTCCCGCGCCGTTGGTGCCGATGAGTCCGAACACATGGCCCTCCTCAATGGCGGCATTGACATGATCTATAGCCTTGATGTCGCCAAAGCATTTGACAATATTCTTGAATTCTATCATTGTCCGCCCTCCCTTTCTGTCCCCTTTGGCATCTGGGGCTTGTGTCCATATACCTCGCACAGCTCTCTGGAAAGGCACTCTTCGGAAATCCCCGCCTCTTTAGCCTGTGTGGTAATGGTCCGCCACTCCCGCAGCACTTTGGCCTGCTTGTTCTCCCTCCACTCTTTCTCAGCAGTGACAAAGCTGCCTCTGCCAAACACAGTATAGAGATAGCCGTCCTGTTCTAACTGAGCGTAGGCCCTCTGGACCGTATTGGGATTCACAGAAAGCTCCATAGCAAGATTGCGCACGCTGGGCATCTTCGTCAATGGTTCCAGGCCGCCGCTCACAATCAGATTCTCCAGCTTCTCTACCATCTGTTCATAAATAGGACGTTTATCACGATAGTCTAGCAAAATCATCCATTCTTCCTTTCCTGCTCAATAGGTGCTAAGTGTATTAAATCTCTTAATACACTTATAGCACATAAAAAGGACACTGTCAAGATCCGATAGTGTCCCTTTTTCTACCCAGATTCCTATCTGTCAGCACAGCCTACAGCTTTTTCTCCAACAGTTCCGGATTTAGGGCATATTTTCGAGCCCTTTGAACGGGAGGCCACCGTCACCCAGTCCGGCATCCAGGGAACGGGGCTGGGCATGGCCATCACAAAGAATATTGTGGAGATGATGGACGGTAAGATCAGCGTGGAGAGCCAGGTGGGCAAGGGCAGCGCCTTCACGGTGGAGCTGAGTCTGAAGCTTCAGGATGTGGAAAAGAACGCGGCTCAGATCAAAGAGCTGGAGGGACTGCGGGCGCTGGTGGTGGACGACGATTTCAACGTCTGCGACAGCGTGAGCAAAATGTTAAAGCAGATCGGCCTGCGGGCCGAGTGGACCACCTCCGGCAGGGAGGCGGCCTACCGTGCGAAGCTGGCCTGCGACGAGGGCGATTCCTTCCACACCTACATCATCGACTGGCAGATGCCCGAGACCAGCGGCGTGGAGACGGCCAGGCGGATCCGAAAGGTGGTTGGCCAGGAGGCCCCCATCATCATCCTGACCGCCTATGACTGGACGGATATCGAGGAGGAGGCCAGAGCGGCGGGGGTTACCGCTTTCTGCGCCAAGCCGCTTTTCATGTCCGACTTAAAGT
>CANRZC010000234.1 GCA_947644185.1 uncultured Acetatifactor sp. | reverse complement strand
GAGGTGTCCTCCTTGCCGCTGAGCTCCTCCATAAGCTCCCCGCTCAGCCGCAGGTTTTCCTCTGTCCTGACATCCCTGAGCATATCAAGGGCCCAGCGGGACAGCTCCCTGTCCCGGGGGTATATAAAGGCGCTTACCTCCCAGCCGTTCATTACGGCCTGGTTTATATTCCTCACGCCCTCCACCAGGAACTGCCCGTACCTGTGGCGCTTGTTCCTGTTGCCCTTTAGCACCTGCAATTTTTGAAACGCCGCGTCCCGGCTGTAAATATCCCTTATCATTTCTGCACGTCTATAAGCACCTTCATGGTGGACTCTCTGTTCTCGTCTATGTACTTATATGCCTCCAGGTACTCCCTGAATGGGAACCGCTTTGAGAGCAGCGGCATAAGCTTCACCCTGCCCTTTTGGTGCTCCCACCAGACTATACACTGTAAAGTTTCCATCATCATTTAGATGGGCATAATTTTCTGAACTATCGTACTCAAAGTATCCTGTCCCGTTAAATTTATCTTCACTAAATAAATTGTTGACTTCAGTTCCTCCTGCAAACAACTGACTAAGGGAGGTTCCGTCCTTTAGAACCGGATATCCATTTATTAGCTTCTTCTGTACCAGATCCGGATAAACACCCACTTTCGTCCCCATTGCTTCAATTTCTGGTGGCACCCATTTCCCCGTGGAATCATAATGTCCCTCTGTCTTTACTATATCCATTAGACCATTCGCACCACTTCCGCCCTGCCCAGCAGTGGTAGTCTGATTCCCGTCCCTATCTCTATGATTAATCATCCGCATAGTAATACCGGATTTTTTATGATCAATGGTATTAATGGTAGGTAATGGATCCGTAGCATTGTATAAGAAATAACATTCCTTATCTTCAGCAAATGGAACAGGTATACCATCTCCACCCGGGTAGGCAAATTTCCCTTCATAGTTTATAATTACATCAATGCTTTCCCCCTGTTCTGGTGTACGCGTTGACTTATCAGCTACTTTCATTTCTGCAAAAACATATTTTTTCCCTTGTACGTCTTTTATTGTTGTGTACTTTTTAGCATCGTCGTATCCTTCGTTAATAGCAGTGCTATTAATTGAGCCATAGTTCGAAAGCACAAGTCTATAATCTTCTGGATTTGCTACCTCAATTTCCTTTTTGGCTTCTATATCCCAGAATTTTACATTTCCTATAACTTGATTCATTTCTGCCCAAACAATCGCAAATGAGGAAAAACTATCTGTAATAAACTCCGCTTTCTGGATCTCCTGCTCTTCTGTAGCTTCCAATGACTGCACTTTATTTTCAGCCATCATATCCACTACCTGAGCTACCTCACCATTGTCATCCTCCTCCAGATGCATTACAGTAATGCTTAATTGAGACTGAACCTCTGGTATTTCAGCAGCGTTATCTTCTTCTGGAGTCCCCAGGTCTGTCTGCGCTTCATCCTGAGATGTCTCGTCACTGCTGTCTGTCAGTGTCCTGTTCATCATATTCTCAGTCTGAGCAACCGGGTTCTCTACAGTTTCGCTATTATCAGTGACGGAATTTTCCTGGTCCACAGGTGCATTTTCCATGGATTCCTGGCTTGTAGCCATATCTTCCTCTGTGCTGCTAGGTTGCTGGCCTGCTTCTACATCCTCTGCTTTCTCCGCAAGCTCCTGCTTCACCAGCGCATAAGTCTCTGGGTCGATTTCCACCACGGCCATGGGCTGCTTATATTCCATGGTCACTTTCACTTTGCCGTCAGGCTCGATCTCCTGGCCATCCTCTCCGATAAGAGAGATGTCATAGGCTAGGAAGCCCTCAATGTCATAGCTCTCACCAGCGGCCTTCTCCATAAGCTTTCTGGCCACTTCCTGGTACTGCTGTGCGGTGTCCACGTCATCGGCTTTGATAGGAGTGATTGCAAGAGAAGTTCCCTTGGGGATAGCATCCTTGTCAATTGCCGTGATAGTGATTTTTACCTGATCATCCTCATAGACATAGGGGGTACTAGTGTCCCATGTCCAGGTTATCGTAAAAACCGAGAATCCTCCTGTGACAAACTCCGCATTTTGAATTTTCTGTTCCTCTGTAGTCTCCAGGGCAGTGACTTTGTTCTCCTCTGCCATATCCACTACGTTTACGCTACCTTCGCTGCTCTCCTCCAGGTGCATGACCTTTACATTCAGCTCTGGCTCTACGGCAGCTTCTCCCTGGGAAGTCTCTTCCTCGGCGGCAAGTGCATAGGCAGTAGCATCCACCTCGGCGGGAATCATTGCTTCCTTATAGTTCATGCTGACCTTTACTTCGCCGTTTGGCTCTATCTTATTGCCTTCTTCATCCACAAAGGAGATGTCGTAGGCCAGGAAGCCAGCAATTTCATACTCTTTGTTCTCAGCCTGCTCCAGCAGCTTCTCAGCTACCTGCTGATACTGCTCCCCTGTCTCCTGGGAGGCAATGATAGGAACCACCTGCAGCTTTGCATTCTCAGGGATAGCTCCCTCTACAAGAGCACTGACTCTGATAATTACATCATCATCTTCATATACATATTCTCCGGTCTCAGGGTCAATTTCCCCTATCCAGGCTATGGCTATGGTGGAGCTATCGCTTAAGGTGGTCTCCACTTTTCTGACGCCGGCATCCTGGGCGGGCACAGCACCATTGTCAGCGCTCTGGGCTGTATCTACCACAGCATCCTGCTGCACCTGTGCGGTACGACCTTCCTCAGTCTCTTTCACATCATATACATCTACATTTTCAATCTGTACATCCTGATTAGAGGCAATCTCTTCCGGCAGCGCATCCTGTGCGAACTCTAGCTTTACATTGACCTGGCCATCCAGTTGAACCTCTTCCTTCTGGCTATTCTCATTCTCCTTGTAGAAGCTGATATCATAGGCAAGGAAGTCTTTGATCTCCCTGGTGTCGTCATCCTCCATAGAGGTCTCCAGACCTTGCTGAATTTCATCATACATTGCGTTCAGAGCTTCCGCCTGCGCCTTTTGGGTCTCATCCTCCAGGTTCTCCAGGACCTCTGTCTCTGTCTTTACCACTGGAGTCACAGACAGCTCTGCACCTGCAGGGATGATACCTTCCTGGGTGGCGCTGACAGTGATGGTAACATTGTCTACCTGTGCGGTAAGCTCCATCACAGGGACATCCTTGAAGCACTCTTCCCCATGGATATGCTCAACCAGCTCCAGCTGGCCGCAGGTCAGCTTGCCGTCTGTATAGCAGGCGTCGCTATGGGTATGAAGCTCCAGCTGGCCACATTTGGCAACCATTTTTGTCTCGTAGCATTCCTCTGTATGGGTGTGAGGCTCGCTGGTCTCTTCCTCTTCACATATCAGGACTTTCGTCTGGTTATAGCAATTTTCTGAATGTGTATGCTCTTCCATAGTGCAGGTAAGTCTGCGGTTCTCTACACATTTCGTCAGTCCGGCTATCCTTGCCACTTCTCCCTCTGCCGTAGGCTCTTCGCTCTGGGGAGCCGGCTGATTTTCAGGAGCGGGCTGGCTCTCTGCAGGAGTCTGGTCTGCGGGGGCTTCTGTGACAGGCGCCTCAGGGTCTGTTACGGGAGCTTCCTGGTTCTCTGCCGGGGCTTCCGTGGCAGGAGCTTCTGTTGCAGGAGCCTCTGGATTCTGTGCGGGAGTCTCAGTAGCAGAAGATTCCTGGTTCTGTACAGGCTCTTCGCTGGGAGAGGTTTCTTCGTTAGGCACGGGAGCTTCGCTGGGGGCAGTGCTCTCGTCCTGGGGGATTTCCTCGCCCTCTGGAATCAGCTCGTAGCAGGAATCATCATGTACATGCTCTTCCATTGTGCAGGTCAATTCATTCTGCTCTATCTGGTAACATTCCTCTGTATGCTGATGCCCTTCTGTCTCTTCCATCTCGCAGATCAAGCACTGTTCTTCTTCAAAGCAGGAGTCTTCATGTACATGGGCCTCTATCTCTGGCAGCTTGCACACTAGGTTATTCTCACTGTCGTAGCAGTCATCATTATGGGTGTGGACACAGTAGTCTGCATATCCACAGACAAGCTCTCCAGCTTCGTCGTAGCACGCATTGCTATGTTCATGCACTTCGAAAGCGCAGTCAAGCATTTTAGTATTACTGAGAGCACTTCCGTGTCTCATCAGCATGCCAAAAGTCCCGGATGTGACCACCAACGCTAGGCAAAGAACAGCTGCTATCCACCGTCTAGTGTTACGCCTTTTACTTAAGAATTTTGCAGCTTGGTTAAATACTATATTTCCCATGTTGCTGTCTCCCTTCCTAAAATCTTCTATCTCAGTCTCTATACAACCAAAGAATCGTAATTTTCCTATTTATTATCTCACTGGACCAAAATGTCTCAAAG
>CANRZC010000233.1 GCA_947644185.1 uncultured Acetatifactor sp. | reverse complement strand
TTCACCAGCGGCACGTCACGATAAGTTTTCAGCATATCTAAATAGTGGGGTCTGACAATAATTTTCATGATTTTCTCCTTTTTATTAGTATATGCGAAAAACTTTGGGATAGTCAATAGTTTTTCCTCTTATTCCGTAAAAACTTCCATCGATGAATTTAGATCCTAAACCGACAGAAAGCAATGCTGTAGCTGTCCTCAGGATGCCTTTCCACGTCTAAGGCCGCTTCTTTCATTATGCCATACTCACGCGCGGTAAAACCTGCCGTCAATTCATGTTGCCTTCCGCTCGTGGGTCGGGCGTCATGGAAGAAGTGCATTCCTTTGCAAATTCTAGCATCTAGTACAAATTCCTCCCACAGCAAGCATCTGTTATCTGGTAAAACCGTGACGCCGACATGGGCAGAATCCAGACCGGCGCTGTCGCCGCCCTGCAACTCCCAGGCCCCCCTGGGCAGTAATTCTATCTCCAGAACATCCCCAACGCCCGTTCCTGTCAGCTTCCCGTAGGCCTCTTTCCTGGCCCACAGTCTATAGAACAGCTTCTCCCGCTCCTCGCACGCCTCCTCTGCCGCTATCACTTCCGCTTCCTGCTTCGAAAAAAATCTCCCGGCAATCTTCTCCACATTTTTCCCGCAGTGCTGCTGGATGTCCGCACCCACTTCCTCCTGGGAAATGGCGCAGAGAACGTAGTCTCCCGAATGGGACAGATTGAAGTAAAAAGGAAAGTCCCTGAAATACGGCTTGCCATTCTCCCCATATCGGTAGGCAAGCGGAAAATAAGGGAGATCCTCTAATCTCTCCAGCAATTCACTGACAGAATATCGCATTAAGCCAGAGCTCATGTCCCCATTCGGTCTATTCCCGGAAGTGTCTCTTCCAAAGCCTCCTGCCCGAACCGCCTCCCCCACAGCCAGTTGCAGCAAAAGCCCGCCCCCCAGGCAGGCTGCCTGCCCTCTAGCCGTTCCCATACGCCCGGCTTTTTCGCGCCTCTCTTCGTCCACTCTGAAAGAGGCCCTCTGAAAGAGGGCCTCCTGTCCTGGAACTTGTTTTATCAACTCTTCTATCGAAAGAAGATATCTAGCCTCACACATCTCCTACTCCGTCACCTGCAAATGCAGCTCCTCCAGTTGCTTTGCCTCCACAGTACCAGGCGCCTCTGACATCAGGCAGGAGGCATCCTTCACCTTGGGGAATGCAATGACGTCCCGGATATTGTCTGTCTGTGCCAGCTGCATCACAAAACGCTCCAGACCAATGGCCAGTCCCGCGTGAGGCGGCACGCCATAGCGAAAAGCATCTAGCAGGAAACCGAACTGATCATGAGCCTTTTCTTTGGTAAAGCCCAGAGCTTCGAACATTCTCTCCTGCACATCGCTCTGGAAAATCCTGACGCTGCCACCGCCCAGCTCCATGCCATTGACCACAATATCATAGGCTTTCGCCCGCACCTTGCCCGGCTCTGTCTCCAAAAGCTCCAGATCCTCCTCCATGGGCATGGTAAAAGGATGGTGCATGGCCACATACCGCTCCTCCTCGTCGCTCCACTCGAACTGAGGGAACTCCGTGACCCAGAGAAAGTTGTACTGATTCTCGTCCAGCATGCCAAGCTGCTTTGCCAGCTCTACCCGCAGCGCTCCCAGCACGGACCACACCAATTTCAGCTTATCTGCGGCAAAGAGAAGCAGATCCCCTGGCTCCCCAGCCATAGCTGCCACCAGGTTATTTAATTGCTCTTCTGTCATAAACTTGGCAAAGGAAGATTTGTAGCTTCCATCCTGCTGTACGGACAGGTATGCCAGTCCCTTCACACCGTATCCCTTTGCAAACTCTACCAATGCGTCGATCTTCTTCCTGGGCATCTCGGCCTGCCCCTTGACATTGATGCCTCGCACGCTGCCGCCTGCCTCCAGCGCACCTGTGAACACACCAAAGCCACAGTCCTTTACCACATCTGACACATCCGTCAGTTCCATGCCAAATCGGGTGTCTGGCTTATCAGAGCCAAAACGATTCATGGCCTCATTCCAGGTCATTCTCTTTATAGGTA
The DNA here is from genome assembly GCA_947644185.1 of uncultured Acetatifactor sp. Taxonomy (GTDB): domain Bacteria; phylum Bacillota; class Clostridia; order Lachnospirales; family Lachnospiraceae; genus Acetatifactor. The sequence goes on along the minus strand of CANRZC010000233.1, from coordinate 2,324 downwards.
GCGCCACCTCCAGGCCCACTGCCTCCTTACAGACTCTCGCCACCATCCGCTCAGTGACATCTATCACATCCTCCTGATCCACAAAGGACATCTCCAGGTCAATCTGGGTAAACTCCGGCTGTCTATCTGCACGGAGATCCTCATCCCGAAAGCACCTTGCAATCTGGAAATATCGGTCATACCCAGAGCACATCAATAGCTGCTTGAAAATCTGGGGCGATTGTGGCAATGCGTAAAAGCAGCCCTGGTGGATACGGCTTGGCACCAGATAGTCCCTGGCCCCCTCCGGGGTAGATTTGTTCAAAATAGGCGTCTCCACCTCTAAAAATCCCTCTTCTTTCAAAAAGGCATGCACTGCCGCTGTCATTTTGCTGCGCAACATCAAATTCCTCTGCAAATCAGGCCTGCGCAAATCCAAATAGCGGTATTTTAAGCGCAGCTCCTCTTTTGTTTTGGAATCTGCCTCGATGGGAAAAGGGGGTGTATCAGCCTCGGACAAAATTCGCAGGCCATCTGCCCGAACCTCGATCTGGCCCGTGGCAAGATTTTCATTCACAGCACCTGCCCGCTTTTCCACCTTGCCTGTCACTGCCACCACAAACTCACTGCGCAGCTTCTCCGCTTTGGCAAAATTCTCCGCCCCACAGTCTGCCTCCTCAAAAATGAGCTGCAAAATGCCTGCTCTGTCCCGCAGATCCACGAAAATGATGCCGCCCTTGTTGCGCTGCTTCTGCACCCAGCCCATGACGGTGACTCTTTCTCCAATATTTGCCGCGGACAGCTCTCCGCAGCGATGTGTTCTCTTTAGCCCTTTCATTGACTCTGCCATTTTGCTTCCTCGTTTTCTGTCCTCTTTGGGACTTCAATTCTTCAATGCATCTCTATAGAATTCCACGAACTCCTGGTATCCTTCCGCCTCCAGCTGTGTCTTCTGAAACTTCTTGTTCTTGTTCATGCGGACCACCAGTACCTGGGTTCCGTCCGCTCTGGCCGCCTGGGCCTTTGCTATCACATCGCACAGAGCCTGACCCTCCACGCCCTTCTCCACCAGATACGCCAGCTTTTTCGGACAGTCTGGTACCTGAAAACCACTTTCCATCAGAAGTAAAATAATCCGTTCAAAGCCAATGGAAAATCCGCAGGCGGGCACATCTTTTCCGGTGAATTTCCCCACCATCTTGTCATACCTGCCACCTCCACCGCAGCTGCCGCCAAATCCTGGAATGGCGATTTCAAATATGGTCCCAGTGTAATAGGACATGCCTCGCACCAGCGTAGGGTCGAACACCATCTTAAAAGAAGCCGTCCTGGCCCCCTCTACGCTGTCAATGATTTCTTGTAACCCTTCTGTGACAGATGGCTCTAACACACCCTCCAACCGTCCAGCCAGGTACTCCACACCATTTTCCGCCTGCCCTACATTCCTGTAAAGCTCCAGATATCTGTCCACCGTATCTTTTGCAAAGTCGTTCTCCAAAAGCTCTGCTTCCACGCCCTCCATGCCGATCTTATCCATCTTGTCCAGGGTAATAAACACACTGTCGCAGACCTCTTCCGCAAATCCACTAGCCATGGCCATGGCCTTTAAAAGCTGTCGGTCGTTAATGCGAATTTCGAAATCTTTGAATCCCAGCCGCCCCAAAGTGGTAGTGGTAGCCAGTATCAGCTCAATCTCCGCCAGATTGGAGGCCTCCCCCAGAATGTCGATATCGCACTGCATAAACTGGCGGTAACGTCCTCTCTGGGGCCTGTCCGCCCTCCATACATTGCCTATCTGCAATGCCTTAAAAGGAGCTAACAGCTGTGCCGCATTGTTAGAATAATAGCGCACCAGGGGCACTGTCAGATCATAGCGCAGCCCCCCGTCCACCACTTCCCCTTCTGTGGTGGCGTCAGCTACATTGAGCTTCTCACCCCTCTTTAAAATCTTAAATATCAGCTTCTCATTGTCACCGCCCTGTTTGTTGGTCAGGTTGGAGATGTTCTCCACGCAGGGAGTTTCAATGGAAGTAAAGCCATATTTGCCGTAGGTATCCTTGATCACGCTGATGACATAATCCCTGATCTGCATCTCCTCCGGCAAAATATCTCTCATGCCCGTAGCGGGTTTCTTACTCAGTGCCATGTCGCCTGCCAGGCTCTTTTGCCTGACTTCCTCCTCTCACATTTCCCTCTACAAATTCTCCGTTCTGTTTCCTATTTATGATATATTTTTTTGCCATGACTGTCAATCCCTAAAATCGTCCTGCTGGGCCTGTAGCTGCGCTCTGGTTACTGTTCACTCGGTGCCACCGCGAGGTGTTTTCATGCGGAATTTGCATGAA
>CANRZC010000232.1 GCA_947644185.1 uncultured Acetatifactor sp. | reverse complement strand
GGCGCAGTATTCCTTGGCGAAGAGCAGGTAGATGGAGACGATGATCCCCACCAGCCCAGCATGGTTTCCAAGGGCACTCATCTCGTGGAGATATTCCTGCATGTAATGATTTTCTGTAAACAGAAGGTATCTGAACAAACAGTTTACCGAAAATACAGCCGAAATCTTTGGAAAATCCATTTTGATCTTCTGAATGGTCTCTTTTACGATTGCCTTGTAATCTCCTAACTCCAACATGACAAGCACATCGGAATCATTCACCTGTCGAAAACACGTCAATGCATTTCCACTGACTTCTTTGATGGATATGATACAAATATCATCTCCGTTGATCTTTCCAAAAGGGTTCTTAAAGGTCTGGGTCTGGATCTCATTTTCGGTGATATGGAGCATCTCCTGATATACCTGCTTTGCTGGCACGCCATTCAGTCTTCCCATGATATAGTTTGCTTTGTCCGTTTTAGACGCAATAAAGCGATGATCCCCCATCTGGTGATAAATGTTCTCTTTATAAGCTTTCACCTTTCCGTGATTATTCTTTACCAGCCCATAGGCTACGGCATCCTGATACACCTTCCCATTTGCTGACACCTTCCCGGCATCCCCTGTTCCACCTACCAGTGAAATACCATTTTGTTTCAGTGCGCTGTAAATCGTAGTCAATACACAGGCGTCATTGCCAGAGCAAAAGTCAATACATATGGTGTTTTCTCTTGCACTGTTTATGGTCCTTACATCCTGCTCCAACCGTTCAATATACTTTACTGGCATTACAGATACCTCTTCCAGTACATTGGCAGTGGCACTGACCCCGTCATAGAATGCTATAATACCCACTCCTTTTTCTACCACCTTGGTATCATAGCTCATTCCAATACACCCGATGCTTGGAATATGGGGATAAAGCTTCTCCAGCATTTCCACATGCGCTTCAAACTGATCACTGTTAGATAACAGCATGATAAACTGGGGATTCTTTAGTCCCCCAACTGCTTCCTGCAGATTCCCGCTCTGACTCATACCAAAAAACTGTTTCAAAACGTTCTCCTCTCTTCCTTGTGGCAAATTTGATTTATCCAACTAGCTCTCACTTTACATCTCCTGATTTAAGAGACACAGCTTGCGAGCTTGATCGGCAGCAATACAGGCATCCAGAATCTCCTGGATATCGCCATTCATGACCTTGTCAAGTTTGTAGAGGGTCAGGCCAATGCGGTGATCCGTGACACGACCCTGTGGAAAGTTGTAGGTACGAATTTTTTCCGACCGGTCTCCAGTCCCTATCTGGCTGCGGCGCAGCTGCGCCTCCGCATCATGGCGCTGCTGCTGCTCAATATCATACAGCTTTGCCTTCAGCAGCGCAAATGCCTTTGCCTTATTCTGCAGCTGAGATTTCTCCGTCTGGCTATATACCACGATCCCTGTGGGGTAGTGGGTTAGCCGCACTGCAGAATCTGTAGTGTTCACGCACTGACCACCGTTCCCAGATGCCCGCATCACATCTATTCGAATATCCTTCTCATCAATGACAATATCAATATCTTCATCCACCTCTGGCATCACCGCCACGCTAATGGTAGAGGTGTGTATCCGCCCACCGCTCTCCGTCTCTGGCACCCGCTGCACACGGTGAACACCGCTCTCGTATTTCATTTTAGAATAAGCCCCTTGGCCATTTATGATAAACTGTACCTCTTTCATACCGCCAATGCCGATTTCATCTACGTTCAGAGTCTCCACCTTCCAGCGCTGGCTCTCAGCATAGTGCACATACATCCGATAGATTTCCGCAGCGAACAGCGCAGCCTCATCCCCACCTGCACCTGCCCGGATCTCTACAATTACATTCTTGTCATCATTCGGATCCTTGGGTAACAATAATATCTTCAGCTCCTGCTCCAGCTCCTCCACGCGCTTTCTGCTCTCGCCTAGCGTCTCTTTTATCATATCACGCATTTCTTCATCGCTTTCTCCCTCCAACAGCTCCAGGGAGTCCTGGATTTCCTGCTTACACTTTTTATATTCAGTGTAAGCATCCACCACAGGTGTCAAATCGCTCTGCTCCTTCATCAGCTTACGAAACCGCTCCTGATTGGCAGTCACTGTAGGCTCGTGGAGCTCGCCCAATATTTCCTCAAAGCGTATCAGTAAATCTTCTAATTTATCGAACATATTTCCTCTCATTCTGCCGCCGAAGCAGCCATAAGCTTCCAGTCAATCTCCTCAAAATCCCAGCGTCCCATACACCACTCGATCCAGTCCCCCATAGTCCTTTGTCACATGGATCTCCAAAAATCCGGCTGTCTCCATCAGCTGGCGCACATCTCCAGCCTGATCGTATCCGATCTCCAAAAAAAGCATTCCGCCGCCGTAAAGATGTGCCCTGCACTCCTCCATTATCCTGCGGTAGAAAGCCAGGCCGTCCTCTCCGCCGTCTAACGCCAGCAAAGGCTCATGCTCCCGCACCTCCGGCATCAAAGTGTCAATTACCTCCCTGCAGATATAGGGCGGATTGGACACAATCATATCAAATTTTCCCTCTACCTTCTCAAACAAATCCCCCTGTACAAAGGAAATGCTCTTCCCACTACAAAGGGAGCTGTCCTGTGTACCACTAAAAACTGACGTACCTAACAGTCTCTCCCCATTCTGTCTGGCGACTGTCAGCGCCTCTCTGGAAATGTCTGTCCCCACCCCTTCACAGTCATTGGAATAATGCAGCAGACTGATCAAAATGCAGCCAGATCCTGTACACAAATCCAGCACCCGCATGCCATCATGCAGATTCCGCAAAGCCTCCTCCACCAGGATCTCCGTGTCCTGTCTGGGAATCAGTACATGCTCATTCACCTGAAACGCTAATCCCATGAATTCCTGCACACCTGTAAGGTGCTGTAGCGGAATTCTCTTTTTGCGTCTGTCAATCAGGTTCTCATAATTCCTCTGTTCCTGGATATCCACCAGTCTATCTCCATGGACCAACAGATGGTTTCGCCCTGTGCCGCAGACATACTCCAATAGTAATCTGGCGTCCAACTCTGCCTCAGAGATTCCCGCAGACTTCAGTTCCCCTCTGCCCCAGTCATATAATTCCTTATAGGTCATCTGCTGACATCTCCTCAGGCTTCTCTATTTCATATCCAAATTTATCATGTAGATACTGCTTCCAGTCAAACACAGCCTCCACAGCGGCAATTGCCACCTCCACCATGCTTTCGTCCGGTTCCTTTGTAGTCATTCGCTGAATCGCCATGCCAGGTGCTGATATGATTTGCACGAAAATATTGTCAGAGCGCCCTGCCAGACGAATTATTTCATAGGAAATTCCAGCTACCACAGGCATCAGCAAAATTCGCACCCCCACCCTTGCCACAGGGTTCTCTACCCGAATAAAGAAAAACAGGACGATGCTCACCAAAAGCACAAAAAAGATAAAGCTGGTTCCACATCTTTTATGAAGTCTGGAGCTTCGCATTACATTCTGCACTGTCAAAGGTCTGCCTCTCTCAATACAATTAATGCATTTATGCTCCGCCCCATGATAGCGATACAGCCGTCTGATATCCTTCATTACGCTGATCCCACATACATATAAAATGAATATCACAATCCGCATCACGCCCTCGATGATAGCCATGAGAGACTGATTGCGCAGAGAATCCTTTAATAGAGAGGTCAAATAGTAGGGCAGCACCACAAAAATCCCCAAAGCCAGCACGATTGCAAAGCAGGTAATCAATGCGGACAGCAATTTCTCCACAGTCTGGTTCTTTGCCTTCTGGTCCGTGCTCTCTTCCTCCTCATAAAAGGAGGCTGAGAAGTTCAGACATTTCATACCCAATACCAAAGAATCTATGAAATTAAATATTCCCCTGATGAAAGGAATCTCCTTGAGACCATTGCCTTGCAGAATTCCCTGATAATTGTCCACGTCCACAGAGATGCCACCGTCTGGGCGTCTGACTGCTACCGCATATTTATCCTTATTTTTCATCATGATGCCCTCTAGCACGGCCTGCCCACCGATACCAGAGTAACGGCTTTTTCTCGGAATACTCCTCTTCGATGCCATAATTCTTCCTCCAATGAGTGCTCTTCTTCATTTCCATCTCAAATAGCTTTAGCTCCGACCTTCTATCAAAAGCCGCCAGCTAAAGCTGCTTACCACATGAATGCTCTTCTTCATTATGAATGCTCTTCTTCATTATGAATGCTCTTCTTCATTATAGACTTTCCATTATCGTGAAAAAGGTTGAGATACAATCACCTCAACCTTTCCTGCGATTCCTGAAAATGCTCTTCTTCCTATTTGACACCGTATTTCTTATTGAACTTATCAATACGTCCATCAGCTCTTGCAGTCTTCTGCTGCCCTGTATAGAAGGGATGGCATTT
>CANRZC010000231.1 GCA_947644185.1 uncultured Acetatifactor sp. | reverse complement strand
GTCAAAATAGATCACAGGGATCCTAACGAAAAGGGTGTCTGAAGGAGGAGTGATTCTTTGCGACAGGTTACTGTGGACTTCGCAAAATATAATAGATTATCCGAAGAGGTCTTTTACAAAAAGAAAGGTAAGGTCGTCAATGTGGTGGGATTGACCATCGAGTCGGCTGGGCCTGACGCCAAACTAGGTGATATCTGTGAGATTGCACCGGAGGGCGGAGACAGACCGATCTTGGCGGAGGTGGTAGGCTTCAAGGATAAGAAGACTCTGCTGATGCCCTATGACAATGTGGAAGGTATCGGCCTGGGCTGTATTGTGGAGAACACAGGAGATCCCCTGCGAGTGCCAGTGAGCGAGGCACTGTTGGGCCAGACCTTGAATGGACTGGGAATTCCGGTAGATGGGACACATTTTGACGGGGTACCGTACCTGGTGGAGGCGGCGCCTCCTGAGCCTATGAGCAGAAAGATCATAGATTCTGTGTTGCCATTGGGCGTGAAGGCTGTAGATGGCCTGATCACCGTGGGAAAGGGACAGCGCATCGGTATTTTTGCTGGCTCTGGTGTGGGAAAATCCACTTTGATGGGTATGTTTGCCCGCAATACCAAGGCAGATATCAATGTCATTGCACTGATTGGAGAGCGGGGCAGAGAAGTACGTGAATTTATAGAGCGGGATTTGGGAGAGGAAGGAATGCGGCGCTCAGTGGTAGTGGTAGCTACTTCCGACAGACCAGCTCTTGAGAGGAATAAGGCGGCAAAGACAGCCACAGCCATTGCGGAGTATTTTCGCGATAGAGGGAAGGATGTACTGCTGATGATGGATTCGCTGACACGTTTTTCAATGGCACAGAGAGAAATTGGGCTTGCCAGTGGAGAGCCGCCAGTGACCAGGGGATATCCCCCCAGCGTGTATTCAGAGATGCCGAAGCTATTGGAGCGGGCAGGCTGTGCAGCAAGAGGCTCTATTACAGGGCTGTATACAGTGTTGGTGGATGGGGATGATTTCAATGAACCTATCACGGACACTGCCAGGAGTATTTTGGATGGACATATTATGTTGGACAGGAAATTAGGGCATAAGAATCACTATCCTGCCATAGATATTCTGCAGAGTATTTCCAGATGCATGTCTCAGATAGCATCCAAAGAACATAAGCAGGCAGCAGGAAAGCTCAAGAATGTGCTTGCCACCTACAACGAGGCGGAGGACCTGATTAACATTGGTGCCTATAAGAATGGCAGCAATCCATCCATAGACTATGCTATCTCAAAAATTGATTCAGTGAATCAGTTCTTGTGCCAGGATGTGGATGAAAAATTCAGCTTTGAGGACAGTGTAAGCATGCTGCAGAAGCTGTTTTGACATGATAGGAAGTCACAGCTTGTGGAGGAAATGGGATGGCAAGATTTCGATATTCCATGCAGAGTATTCTGAATATAAAACTGAAGATGGAAACCCAGGCAAAGCAGGAATTTTCCGCGGCTCGGATTGCTCTGGACGAAGAGGAGGAGCGCCTGCAGGCCTTGTACGATAGGAAGAGCGGATACGAGGAGGCTGGAAAGAAGCTATTGTCTGGTGCGTTGAAGCTTCGAGAAATCAATGAGAATAAAATGGCTATCCGCTGTATGGAGGATTACATAGAGAAGCAGAGAATCAATGTGGATATGGCAGAGAAGAAGTTGGAGAGAGCCAGGGAGAAGCTTGCGGAAGTGCGAATGGAGCGAAAGACCCATGAGACATTAAAGGAAAAAGCTTTTGAAGCCTTTCTCATGGAAGAGAAGAGGCAAGAGAGCAAAGAGATAGATCAGCTGACCAGTTATACCTATGGACAGCGCAGAAGTGTGGAGAGCGCGGTAAGCGCATCCGTTTAGGAGAGATTACTGTATGGCAACAAAGGAATTGAATCCTGTAGCTGCTGCGGCAGAAGAGGAAAAGGCAAAGCTTAAGGAAGAGAAGAAAAAATTTAAGCAGGAGCAGAAGGCGCAGAAAAAGGAAGCCAAAAAAAGGGCAGCGGAGATAGCAAAGCAGGAGGAAGCATTGGGCGAGGACGGGGGCAATGGCCTTGTGACTGTTTTAGCCACCTTGCTGATTGTAGTTCTGTGGCTGGCCATTGTCTGTGTGGTAATTAAAATGGACGTAGGAGGGTTTGGAAGCAGTGTCCTGGCGCCTATTTTAAAGAATGTTCCTGTGGTCAACAAGATTTTACCTTCTAAGTCGCTTCCTTCCTCAGGGGAGAATACGGATTCTGAGGGCTATGGAGGGTATGAGAGCATCGACGAGGCGGTAGCCTATATCAGGCAGCTGGAGCTGGAGCTGGAGCGCGAGCAGACAGCCTCCAAAGACAAGAATACAGAGATTGACGAGCTGAAGGCAGAGGTTCTGCGGCTGCGGGAATTTGAAGAGAAGCAAGCAGAATTCCAGCGTATTCAGACAGAGTTTTTAGAGCAGGTAGTTTACGCAGAAAAGGGGCCTGGCCCAGAGGAATATAAGAAATTTTATGAGGCAGCCAATCCGGCTTCCTGGGAATACGTTTACAGGCAGGTGGTTACGCAGCTGGAGGCCAGTCAGGAGGTACAGGATTTCGCGAAGACCTACGCGGAGATGAAGCCCAAACAGGCGGCAGCTATTTTTGAGGATATGACAGATAATCTGGATTTGGTTGCGAAAATATTGGATGCCATGGCAGTGGATGAGAGGGCTGCAATTCTGGGAGCTATGGACTCTGAGGTGGCAGCTAGACTCACCAAAATGATGGATCCGGACTCTTAAGGATCCTATTTGGAAATCCGATATAATTTAGAGGGATAACATTTGACGTAAAACGTTAAAATGTTTATTCATAAATCCCAAAATAAAGAGAAAGGAGGGTAAGGATGACAAGTACAGCAGTAAAGGAAGTGGGAGCGTTTTTTGCCAATAAGACAGTTACACAGTCGGGGAAAAATGCCCGTGGGACTATGGATTTTCAGAACATTTGGAATGACCAGATCAGTAAGAACACCACAGAGAATCCCTTTTTGGGAAATGCGGCACAGACCACCAAAAAGCAGAATGTTTCCAGTGAACAGCTACAGAGAGGCTCTTCTCTGAAAGCGAAGGAAAGCCAGACTGCAAAGGAAGAGCCAGCAGAGACAGCAGAGCTTTCCCCTGAGGAGCAGGAGCAGGCCATGGAAGTGCTGGGCAGCGGTGCACTGAAGCTATTGCAGGAGATAGCCGATACCTTTGGCATCTCTATGGAGGAGCTGCAGGCAGCTATGCAGGAATTGGACATGAGTCAGCTGGATGTATTGGATGCTTCCAAGCTCAGCGGATTATTGCTGAAGCTGGGCGGTGCATCGGACTTGTATGCACTGGTTACGGACGGCCAACTGTATGAGAACTACCAGATGCTGATGAATCAGTTAAATGGTGTCCTTGAGGAGAGCGCCGAACAGTTAGGGACAGAGCCAGAGCAATTGCTGTCACTGCTTCAGGAGAATCTGGAGGGTGATATCCCTGTGGAGGAAGGTCTTGTCCAGGTGGAGCAGCCGAAAGAAGATGGTGTGTTTGGGGCAGTGGATGACCAGCCAGAGAGCACGCAAGCTGCTATGGATACCAATGATGGGCAGAAGGCTGTGCAAGAGGTAGAAAAGCAGAGCCAGGGGAACACCCAAAAGCAAGAGACATCTTCCCAGGGGAAATCTGACAGAGAGCCTCAGTTTAATCTGGTGTTGCAGAATCTCAGGGCAGAGCAGTTTCAGCCGGAGGCAGCACAGGCTCAGAGCGTGGCACAGAGCAGTCCATGGAGTGAGAACACCCAGAATATCATGAATCAGATTTTGGATTACATGAAGCTTCAGCTGAATGCAGACAGCACAAATCTGGAGATGCAGTTACATCCTGCAAGCCTGGGGACGCTACAGATACAGCTGGCTTCCAAGGCAGGTGTAGTCACTGCGAATTTCATTGCACAGAACGAGGCAGTGAAGGCCGCGTTGGAGACCCAGATGATCCAGCTCAAGGAGCAATTTGAGGAGCAGGGTATTCGCGTGGAGTCCATTGAGGTTACAGTGCAAACCCATGAGTTCGAGAGAAACCTGGACGAACAGGGCCGCGGCAGAAATGGACAGCCGGAAAAAAAGAGCCGTTCCAGAAAGATCACGCTGGGTGGCGCAGGCGCTGTGGAAGATTTGGAGCAAGAAGAGCCTGTAGCTGATAGGATGGCAGCAGCTGGCAGCACGGTGGAGTACACCGCATAATGAATGAGAAAGGAGAACACAGATGAGTGTATTGATGGCACCGGTGAAAGACGGTAAGATCCAGGAGACCGATTCTCAGGCGTCCCTGAAGAAGGCAAAGAGTACCGACAACAACGGCATGGATAAGGATGCTTTCTTACAGCTTTTGGTAGCACAGATGC
>CANRZC010000230.1 GCA_947644185.1 uncultured Acetatifactor sp. | reverse complement strand
GAAGAACTCTTCCATATGTTCGAACTCACTGTTGAACATCAGCCAGCCATCATTGACCTCGGCTGCCTGGTAGGTGGGATCTCCATTGTCCTGTCGCAATGTGGGATAGGCTTTGATCACAGCATCGGGATGAACACTGGTCACATCAGCTACGGAGCCAATAGCCCAGGGACGTCCGATGAAGATACCAGCTTTGCCCTCTGTGAACTGTCCCATGGCGTCCCATGCACCTGTAGCGGCAGCTTCCTGGAACAGCCAACCATTCTTATGCCACTCTGCAATCCTCTCCAGCGCCTCCTTGTTTCCCTCATGGATGGAACCATACATCAGGTTGCCGTTCTCGTCTTCCTGCCAGCTACCGGGATAGTTCTTTCCAGAATAAGCGGAGAACAGCGTCACAGGATCTGCCACCCAGCCAGTGTTGTAGAGGTCACTGCCAGAATAGGTGAATCCGTAGGTGTCATTCTGGCCATTGCCGTCCGGGTCATCCTCTGTAAAGGCCTTGATCACTGCCTCAAACTCGTCCATGTTGGTGGGCGCTTTCAGGTTCAGGTTATCCAGCCAATCCTGTCTGATGATCATGACCTGTCCCTCTGTCAGATGGGGAGAGCAGGCGATTCCGTATATCCTGCCATCCTTAGTCAGCGGATAAAAGGTTGCAGGATACTGGTTATAGACATCCTTTAAACGCTGAGGCATGTACTGCTCGATATCATCTGTGATATCCTTAGCCCGTCCGGACTCGATCATATCCGCAATCATCTGGGTGCCGTACACCGGGAATACGTCTGGTAGATCCTCATCGCCGGTCAATGCCAGACGCAGCTTTGTATCATAGTTTCCAGCATCTCCACCCAGCAGAGTGGTCTCCATCTTCAGCCCCAGTTTCTCCTCGGCCAGTCTCGTCATAGGGTTGTTATTGATGTCCTCACCCGATCCATACCGTCCGGTGTTCTCGTCTAGCTGCTTTGCAATGGTGATAGTCAGTACCTCTCCATTGTTGTCACTGACTTCTTCGCCTGCATCAGCCTCACTGTCGCCCTCTTCTGTGCTGGCGTCTGCACTGCTTTCCTGGGCAGTGCTGCTCTCCTGGTTTTCGTTGCCTGCCTGGCTCGAACCGCTGTCACCCTGGCCGCCGCAGCCGCCAAAGAGCATTGCAGTCCCTAACAGGAGACATAGTGCCATGTTTCTTTTTTTCATCCTTATTCCTCCTCAAATTTTGTATGTCTTTCCTGTCTGTAGAGCAGACGGAAATATCTGAATTTGCCTAGGCAAACAGATTTCAATGCATTTACGGTACATTATTCCTTCACTGCACCCATGACAATCCCCTTTGCAAAATGCTTCTGCAAGAAAGGATAGACCATCAAAATAGGCAATGCGCCAATGAACACCTGGGCTGCCTTTATGGTACGCTCGGACATAGCCGCTGCAGATGTGGGATCCAGGGCCAGATCCTGCTGATTACCCTGCACTACAATTACCTGCAGAAAAGATGCCAGAGGATAGTTTTTCGTATCCGACATATAGAGAATACCGGTGAACCATTCATTCCAGTTACCTACCATGATGAACAGCGCTACTGTGGCCAGCCCTGCCTTGGACAGAGGTAAAAAGATTTTCCACAGAATCTGGAAGAAGTTGGCGCCGTCCACCAAGGCCGCCTCCTCCAATGCCTTTGGGATGGACTTGAAGAAGTTCATGATCAGTATCAGGTTATAGCAGCTAAAGGCCCCTGGTATGATATAAATCAGGAAATTGTTCTTCAGGCCCAGTGCCGAGTTCACCAGATAGCTGGGAATCAGGCCACCGCCAAAGAGCATGGTGAACACAAAGAACCACATCAGCGCCGTGCGCCCCCTAAAGTCCTTGGACAGCGCATACCCTGCTGTGACAATGACGAACATGCTGAAAAGAGTGCCAATCAGTGTCCGCGCCACAGAGATGCCGATGGAACGGATAAAGTTTGCATTCTGAAAGGTCTTCTCATAGGCCATGGTGGTGAAATCCACTGGCCAGAAGGTCACCATGCCACTGTTTGCAGCGGCCTTGCCGCTTAAGGAGATAGCGAACAGGTTCAGCAAAGGAAGCACGCAGAGCAATGCCATCAAAAGCAGAAATATTGTATTACAGACAATAAATATCTTTCTTCCCGTAGATACACGTCTCACTTTTCACCCACCTCCTAAAAGATTCTGTATCCGGCGAATTTATACGCCAGCTTATACGCCACTGCTGTCAACAGGAGTCCTACGCCGGATTTGAACAGCCCCACTGCTGTACCGAAGCTGTACTGTCCATTTATCAGGGACTGCCTGTATACATAAGTATCGATAATATCGCCTGTGCTGTAGGTCAGAGGCGAATACAGGTTGAAAATCTGGTCGAAGCCTGCGTTTAGTACATTTCCTAGGCTCAGGGTGGCCATAACGATAATCATAGGCAGCATGCCCGTCAGGGTGATATGTATGGTCTGCTGCCATCTGTTTGCTCCGTCCATCTCCGCTGCCTCATACAGGTTCTGGTCAATGTTGGAGATGGCCGCCAGGTACACAATCATACCAAAGCCGAAGCCCTTCCACACATCGGATATAACCACAATCTGTCGGAACATTCCTGCCTCTCCAAGGAAGAAGATGGGCTTTATGCCAAAATTCTGCAGGAAGCTATTCACGATTCCGTCCATTCCCAGAATGTCCCGCAGCATCCCTGCCACAGTAATCCAGGAGAGAAAATGAGGCAGATAAACAAGCGTCTGGATTCCCTTTTTCAGCCCCACATGCCTAACCTCATTCAAAAGCAGTGCCATGACAATGGGCACCACCAGACCGCATATGATTTTCGCCACAGCGATAATCAGGGTGTTGATGATTGCTTGATAGGATTCCTTGAACATAAAAATTTGCTTGAAGTTGTCCATCCCAATGAATTCTGATCCCCGGATACCCAGCCAGGGCTTGTAGTTCTGGAACGCCATCACCAGACCACCCATGGGGATATAGCAGAATATGATTGCCAGTATGATACTGGGTAGCACTAGCACATATAGAGGCCAGTTGTGCGCCACTTCCTGTTTCCAGGTCTTTGGATGCCCTTTCAGCCCCTTGGAATGCTTTCCTTTCATTCCCATTTCCCTTCCCTCCAATCTTTTTGTTCCTTTTTATGAACTTTTTATATTATAATGGAAATACTGCCCAAATCCTATGAAGCAAATCTCTCTGTTTCGCCTGAAAAATAGACATTATAGCGCATATCTTATGTCATTTTTTCAGCAGAAATAAAAAAAGGACAATCCCAGACCGACTGTCCTTACATGTTTGAGCGCTCCCGCATCCTTTCATTCACAGTGCGGATCACATTCTCCAGCCCTGCTTCCTCATACTCCTGCCTGATTTCCTCCCACATTTCCTCCACCGGCTCTGAACCGGTCATGATGCGCACGAAGTCTTCTCCCACCTGGATCGTAAAGTCAATCTGAGCTTCCTTCATAATGCTACTGCATCTGGGCTCGTACTCTGGAATGGGAATGGCCTCTGCCTGCTGCATTAGCTCATAATCCCTCTCATCGTAAGCCGATGGAATCGTACCAGGAAAGCGATCGTCATACCGCCCAGGATTCCAGCGGACCAACGCTGCAAACACCCCGCAGGAAGGATATTTCCCCGCCACATAGACCTCTGGGTCATACATCACCACTCTGCCGTCCACTATCTCATATAAATCTCCCTCTGGACCATAGGTGCTCAGGAAAGCACCTTCATCGCTTAGGAGAAAATCGTAAATCTGCAGAATTCTGTCCCGTTTTTCCTCATCTACCTTGGCGCTGATATAGGATTCGCTCCAGGCATAGCCCCAGATGGGATATGTCTTGTTCCCATTCCTGTCCTGCATCAGCCCCAGGGCCTTTACATCCTCCAAGAAATCTCTGTCATGGTATTCCTTCCAGGGAATCCCCAGATTTCCATACACTCCCCCAAATCCCCCGGAATACAAAATAGCTGCGCATTCTCCCCGCAGGAACTTCTCCTGGGCGCTGTTCACCGTCTGCATCATAGCATCCTGTTCAATGACACCAGATGTATACAACTCCCTGCCCAGCTGAAACGCCGGGATCAGATCGTCTGTAAAATAGACTGGTTTATAGAGGCCATCTTGATCCATCTTCCAGAAAAACTGGGTTCCGTCTGCCACCGCAATGGAAGAAGCATATCCCTTGTTCCCATACTCAAACGCATTTCTGTAGAAGTACATCACCACAGTCTGTGCCTCTTTATAGACAGGGCTGGCCGTGGGCACCATCATGTACACCATATCAAAAGTTTTCAGACCATTGATCAGGCTGGTCACCATAACAAAAAATATGGTGGGGCTGAGAAGCGGAAAGGTAATCTTCCAAAATACATACCATGGCCGCCGCCGCGTTCAGGGATTCC
>CANRZC010000229.1 GCA_947644185.1 uncultured Acetatifactor sp. | reverse complement strand
TCTATACTGGATCAGATCTATGATTTATTTGCAGTGCGCATTATTGTGGACAGTGTGCGAGATTGCTATGCAGCACTGGGGGTCATCCATGAGATGTATAAGCCTATTCCAGGGCGATTCAAGGACTATATTGCTATGCCAAAGGCAAACATGTATCAGTCTCTGCACACCACGCTGATTGGCAGCTCTGGCCAGCCCTTTGAGATTCAGATCCGTACCTTTGAGATGCACAAAGCGGCGGAGTACGGCATTGCTGCGCACTGGAAGTACAAGGAAGCCTCAGACGGGAAGAAGGTGGCGGCCCAGGAGGAGGAGAAGCTGGTGTGGCTGCGCCAGATTCTGGAGTGGCAGCGGGATATGTCGGACAACCGGGAATTCATGAAGCTGTTAAAGAATGACCTGGACCTGTTCTCCGACAATGTGTACTGCTTTACGCCCACTGGCGAAGTGAAAAACCTTCCGGCAGGTTCCACTACCATTGATTTTGCCTATAGTATTCACTCCGCTGTGGGCAATCGGATGGTGGGAGCCAGGGTGAACGACAAGCTGGTGACCATCGACTATGAAATCAAGAATGGTGACAGAATTGAAATTATCACATCCCAGAATTCCAAGGGACCCAGCCGTGACTGGCTGAATGTGGTCAAGAGCACCCAGGCGAAGAATAAGATCAATCAATGGTTCAAAAATGAACTGAAAGAAGATAATATTATAAAAGGAAAGGATTTGCTTGCCAATTATTGTAAGGCCAGAAGCATAGCCCTTTCTGAGCTGCAGAAACCGGATTATATGAATGCAGTGATGCGCAAGTACGGATTTCGGGACTGGGATTCTGTGCTGGCTGCCATTGGCCATGGGGCTCTGAAGGAGGGCCAGGTGGTCAATAAGATGCAGGATCTCTATGACAGGGACCACAAGCGGGAGCTGAGCAATGAGGAGGTGCTGGCCAGCATTGCGGAGAGCGGGGCGTTGTCTGCGGCAAAGCCTGCCACCATGAAGGCCAAAAGTGGCATTGTAGTCCGTGGGATTGCAGATTTGTCCGTGCGCTTCTCAAAATGCTGTTCTCCGGTGCCTGGAGATGAAATAGTTGGTTTTGTCACCAGAGGGCGTGGGATTTCCATTCACCGAACAGACTGTGTGAATATGATGAACCTGCCGGAGATGGAGCGAGCCCGGATTATCGATGCGGAGTGGCAGGCACCTGAAGATGCCACAGAGAAGTATGTGGCGGAAATTGATATCTATGCAAACAACCGCAATGGACTTTTGGCAGACATCACGAAAGCGCTGACAGAGAAAAATATCAGTATCCTATCCCTGAATACGAGAGTCAGCAGACAGGGATTGGCTACCATGCAGACCTCCTTTGAGGTGGAGAGCAGAGAGGAATTGAACCGGGTCATTGAGAAGCTTCGGGGCATTGAGAGCGTGGTGGATATTGAGAGGGCCACAGGCTAAGAGCGTGAGAAGAAGTTCTAAGCCTGTAAAGGACACAGGCTAAGAACTTCTAGGCTCATAAGCGAACAAGTTCGCTTGATGAGCCGTTCTCACGCGGAAGAATGCCCGGAGGGCGGGCATTCTTCCAGACTTGCACCGGGATGTGCCGATTGTAGGAGTATGTGTTTTTGGAGTTGTGGCAGGTTCGTTGAATTTTTGTATTGAATAGTTATTTTGAGAGAGGGAATGAGATGGGTGAGATTAAGATCGGGCGTATGGTTTTGGGGGTTTGTCAGACTAACTGTTATTTTTTGTATCGGGATGGGGAGCATGACAGTATTGTGGTGGATCCGGCGGATCAGGGGGGAAATATTTATGCTGCTCTGCAGAAGAATGGATTTCGTGTGGCGGGGATTTTGCTGACCCATGGGCATTTTGACCATATCTGGGGGCTGGACGCTTTGCGGGATGCGGCAAATGCAGCGGCTGAAGCGGAGGGATTGGAGTCTGTGAAAGCGTATGCCAGCCAGGCGGAGCGGGAGCTTTTAAAGAGTCCGCGGATGAATGTGTCGGAGCAGGCGGGCAGAGCCTGTGCTACCTATGCGGATGTGTATGTGAAGGACGGAGAGGAGATCTCTCTGGCGGGCATGACCTGCAAGGTGATCGCCACACCTGGGCATACGGCGGGAGGGTGCTGTTATTATTTCGCGGAGGCGGGCATTTTGGTCAGCGGGGATACCCTGTTCGCAGAGTCTGTGGGGCGGACGGACTTTCCTACGGGCAGTATGGGGACTTTAGTGCGCTCGATCAAGGAAAAGCTATTTGTGCTGCCGGATGATACAAGGGTGTATTCCGGGCATGGAGAGAGCACGACGATCGGTTATGAGAAGAAAAACAATCCATTCTGCGTATAAGAGAGCAGAAGTGGGTTTCGGGGCAAAGTGCCCTGCAGGCAGGACGGTGGCTGTGTTTTTTGGCCGGGGTGATGTCTTGTGCGTCAGATGCCCTGGAGCCGGGAAGCAGTAGCCACTGCTTTTTGTGTACTTGGGGATGGAAATGCTTACCCCAAAAGTGTGCAGCTGGAATTCAGGATTAGGAATACAAAAGCTTTGGGCAAATAGATTTGATAGAACAGTAGAAACCCGGAGGAGGCAGAAAATGCTGGTTGTGGAGCTGAACAGGGCAAATTTCGAATATGACGTGAATTCCATTGTGAGGGCCTTTTATCCTGAGGAGCAGGTATACGTGCTGACCCCGGAGTGCAGAGAGGAAAAATGGAGGCAGCTAGGCGGGAATGTGCGGATTCGGGTAGCGCTTTCGGAGGATGGAGCATTGCTGTCCGTGGATGGAAGGGAATATGGCTGGGATTGGCGCGGAGATGGCCGGGAAAGCCTGGAACCTGCCGCAGATGCGGCGGGCGATGAGGAAACAGACGGGAAAACAGACGAAAAAGCGTATAAATATGGCTTCAAATGCTTCCTGTACCGCGCGCTGTGCCAGGAGACCGGGAAAGATCTTCCCTGGGGGAACCTGACGGGAATCCGGCCTACCAAGATAGCCTATCAGCTGCTGGAGCAAGGGGCCTGTGAGCAGGAGATCATAGACCATTACATGCAAAGATACTATGTCAGCCAGAAAAAAGCAAAGCTCTCCGTGGACATTGCCAGGAGGGAGCGGGAGTTGCTCTCCGGGCTGTGCGGCCAGGATGACAGCCCAGGTTGTAGCGAAGGTTACAGCCTGGGCTACAGTCGAGGCTATAGCCGAGGCTACAGCCTTTATATCGGCATCCCGTTCTGCCCCAGCACCTGCCTCTACTGTTCCTTCACCTCTTTCCCCATAGCGGCATATCGAAAAGAGGTAGACCGCTATATAGACTGTCTGATAAAGGAGATGGAATTCGTGGCCGGACGCTATGGGGACAGGAGGCTGGACTGTGTCTACATAGGCGGCGGCACACCTACCACCCTGGAGGCAAAGCAGCTGGAACGATTGCTAGCGAGGCTGAAGGCCCTGTTCGATTTCTCCTCTGTCAGGGAGTTCACCGTGGAGGCAGGCAGGGCGGACAGCATTACGGAGGACAAGCTCCAGGTGCTCCGCAGATACGGGGTGGACAGGATATCTGTAAATCCCCAGACCATGAAGCAGGAGACACTGGACATCATCGGCAGGAAGGCCTCCGTGGCCCAGGTGGAGCAGGCCTATGCGCTGGCTCGGAAGGTGGGATTCCAGAATATCAACATGGATTTAATACTGGGTCTCCCGGGAGAGCTGGAGGCGGATGTGCAGGCTACCATAGACCGGGTGGTGGAGCTGGCACCGGACAGCCTTACGGTGCACTCTCTGGCCATCAAGAGGGCCTCCAGGCTGAACCGCTGGATCCAGGAGAACGGGATGCCCGTCCTGCACAATACGGACGAGACCATGGAGATAGCGGCACAGGGGGCACAGCGCTTGGGGCTGGTACCCTATTACCTCTACCGGCAGAAGAACATGTCCGGAAACTTTGAGAATGTGGGGTATGCCAGGGAGGGGAAGTTTGGACTGTATAATATCTTGATCATGGAGGAAGTGCAGACAATTGTGGCATTGGGGGCAGGCAGCATCTCAAAGCGAGTACATCCGAATGGTTTGATCGAGAGGTGCGAGAATCTGAAAGAGGTGGCTCTCTACATGGAGAAGATTGACCAGATGATTGAGCGGAAAAGGCATCTTTTATGTGATTGCTGATGATCATCACCAGGGCAATCGGGAGCGGCGGGAGGAGCCTGTATTAGTATTATTACAGTAACTGAATAACACAAGCAATAAAGCAGAAAAGACAGTCATAACAGATTGTCTTTTTTTCATACAACGCCCTAATGCAACCTTTGAGGCAGGATAGGATAGGAATGGCAGAAGAACTTCAATGACCAGAGAAAAACAAAAGGATATTGACATATAAGTGCTGCCTGTGTATAATGTGTATGTATAAACATCACACTGAAGGAGGCAGGATATTTGAAGATTGT
>CANRZC010000228.1 GCA_947644185.1 uncultured Acetatifactor sp. | reverse complement strand
CTGTGGAAAGTAAATTGTTTCAGATAAGCAGTTTTCTAGCGGATGAAGAAATGTGGATGGACAAGAGGTGTCAATATGATACAATATCGAAGCCTGAGGGAAGATGAAATATGCCGGGAACTATTTGCCGGCTTTATTCGTCACCAAAATGTGACGAAATGCTGGAGACGGGAAAAGGGTGCATGGGTTATACGAGAGGATCCATTTATTGACGATTGGACGGAAGAAGAATACGAAACATTAGTCAAATGCTTAAGAAATACAGCCGCCACAGGAGGGTTTGTTTTCGCTGCTTTCTGGGAGGGAGTTCTGAAAGGCTTTACCTCTGTGGAACCTGGGTTGTTCGGCGAGGAACAGGGATACCTGGACTTGTCCTGTATTCACGTGTCGGAGGACATGCGGGGGCGGGGCATGGGCAGAGAGCTTTTCCTGGCGGCAAAGGATTGGGCCAGGGCACATGGGGGGAGAAAGCTTTATATCTCCGCCCATTCCGCAGTGGAGAGTCAGGCCTTCTACAGAGCCATGGGCTGCGTGGAGGCGAAAGTGTACCACCCAGGGCATGTGGAGGCAGAGCCCTATGACTGTCAGCTGGAGTGCAGCTTGGAGGGATTTGGTGCGGGTGCCGGACTCTTTAAATCTTTCCTGATGAGCTGCTAAGGGAAATCCAGAAATATTTTTCCGGGGAGTTGATCTATATTCCAAAGACCACGGAGCGAAAAGACTGGGGAGAGGCATCAGGGGCAAAGACCTTCTACATCCAGCGCAAGAGATGGGGTGTCTTTTTGAAATAGGAATTTTACCATGATGCTGTTTCCAGAAATTTGTAGAAATAGCATTGCAGAACATGGCAGAAAAGAGTATAATGAAGCCACTTTGCGAATATTATGTGACGAAAGAGGTAGGAATTATGAGTGAAAGTATCACAAAAGAAATGCTGCTGCAGTTTGCAGAAAAATGCAGTGGGGATGCTGCCTGCCAGGTGGCGAAAAACGCAGTGGTGGAGAACGGACTAAAGGCGTCGGCGAAGAACGGAGAGGCACAGCGCACTTCCCGCCACAGCTTTTCCGTGAAGCTGAAGCAGGGGGCTATCACCAATCAGAAGCAGAGTGGCCGCTGCTGGATGTTTGCGGCGTTAAACACCTTCCGGTTTGAGGTCATGAAGAAGCTGAATCTGGAGAATTTTGAGATTTCCCAGAATTACATGTTTTTCTATGACAAGCTGGAGAAGGCAAATTTCTTCCTGGAGAGCATTCTGGACACATTGGAGGAGCCTACCCAGGGGCGCCTCATTGCCTGGCTTTTGTCCGCGCCCATGAATGACGGTGGACAGTGGGATATGCTCTGCAGCCTGGTGGACAAGTATGGCGTGGTTCCAAAGTACGCTATGCCGGAGTCAAAGGCTTCCTCCGCTGCCGGGGAGATGGACAGTGTGCTCACTGTGAAGCTGCGGGAGGACGCCTGCCGTCTGCGCAGTGCCTATGCAAATGGTGCGAAGCGGGAGGAGCTGGCGGAAAAGAAAGAGGAGATGCTGGGGGAGATTTACCGGATTCTCTGCATCTGCCTGGGAGAGCCGCCAAAGACCTTTGACCTGGAGGTGGAGGACAAGGACGGCAAGTTTATCAGGGAGTGTGGCCTTACACCAAAAGCCTTCTTTGAGAAATATGTGGGGCTGAACTTAAATGATTACATCAGTCTAATCAATGCCCCCACCCAGGACAAGCCCTATCACAGAAGCTACAGCGTAAGGTTTTTGGGCAATGTAAAGGAAGGCCGTCAGGTGCGTTACCTGAATCTGGAGATTGAGGAGCTTAAGAAAGCTGCCATTGCCCAGATGCAGGATGGAGCTCCCGTGTGGTTTGGCTGTGACGTAGGGAAGTGCTCTACCAGGGATGGCGGTGTGATGGATACCAATGTGTACAAGCTGGAGGAGCTGTTGGGTGTGAAATTTGGCATGAACAAGGCGGAGAGACTGGATTACGGCGAGAGTCTCATGACCCATGCCATGGTCTTCCAGGGGGTGAATCTGGACCAGGATGGAAAGCCTAACCGCTGGCGTGTGGAGAACAGCTGGGGAGAAGAGCCAGGGGAGAAGGGCTACTATGTCATGAGCGATGACTGGTTCGATGAGTATATGTACCAGGTGGTAGTGAACAAGAAGTATCTGTCAGAGGAGCTGCTGGCGGAATATGAGTCAGAGCCTATTATGCTGGAGCCCTGGGATCCCATGGGATCGCTGGCAGTGGTGAGAGCATAGGACATAATACATAAGGTGCTATGTAGTCAGCATCCAATACCTATGCCAGGAAAAGGTGAGAGAATGCAGGAAGTAACGGGAGTAAGCCTTGTTCTTCCTGCATTTTTTTTACGAAAGAGCTGTGGTATCAAGATACCTTTGCCCCGAATGGCATCAGTGCCAGCTTTGCAATTTTAAAGCACTGCAATCCAAAGGGAATACCGATAATGGTACAGCACAGTAGGATGCCGTTCAATGTGGCAGCCAAAGCCAGCGGAATCCCGCTTAACAGCAGCCATGCAATATTGGCCAGAAAAGACAAGGTTCCACCTCCGTACTGGATTTCCTTTCCAAAGGGAAAGAAGGCCAGAGAGGCAAATTTAAAGCACTGTGTCCCAATGGGGATGCCGATGATGGTAATACACCACAGGACACCTGCAAGGGTCCAGCACAGCCCTTGCCAAAGTCCGCCACAGACAAACCAGATCATGTTTCCCAGACAGCCCATACTACACCTCCACCTCTGTGCCATTCTTGTCAATGGTCCGCACGGTGATGCCGTTGACTACGACACTACCGTCGAGCTCTATGACCAGACATTCCCGCCCATCTATCTTCCGAGTTTCAATTAAATCTGTGCGATCCGGCTTCACCTTGATCACGATATCCGGGGTCTTGACCTCAAAGGCGCGAGTGTCCATAATATTATTCATAAGGAGAGATGTGGATTCCCCAGCGGTCTCGTCATAGTGCCTGTCAAAGTCAGAGAGCTTTTCATCTGCTACGCCGCTGTCTGCCAGGATGGTCTTGACCTCATTTTTATCTAAAACCACAGGTTCTGGTGCCTCCTTATGCTCTTCAGCCAGCTCTGCAAACCGCTCATGGATATTTTTTACCACCTGGATACCGCAATCCTCTCCCAAGGTGTCCTCAATCAATGTCTGAAAGGTCTCCTTCTGATCACCTGCAGACAGGGGCAGAGGGCAACCAAAAAGTTGGTCTACAAAACCTTCCTGAAGCTCCTCAGGATTTTTAGAGTAGTAGAGTAAGCTGTGGATATCTGCGCCTCTGTCGTTGAAAGCGGGGAAGAGGAAGCCAGTGTCTGGCAGGGACACCACCCAGTCTCTGACCCGGTTCTGGAAAGCGTTTTCCTCAGGATTGTAGCTTAAGCCCGGTTTGGACAGCTCCACAGGGCAGATACAGGACAGGATATACTCGTAGATTTCATCCGAAGCGTCCTCCATATCAATGCCGTCAGAGGTCTTCCCTGGAACATCGTAGACATCATGGACCACCAGGATCAGGTAATTTCCTACGTATTCGTAGTTTTCTATAATGCGGTTAAAATATTCTTCTACCAGGCTCTCATCCTTGAGCTTGCTGTCACGCAATTTTAATAGAAGCCCATGGGCATTCAGGGCATTTGCCTCCGGAGAGAGAGATTCATCCACTCCTGGGGCATTTTCAGCATCCATGTCTGCCGCCGCATCTCCCATCCACTCGCTGGAAAGCGGAAATTCCAGATTCAGCAGATTCTTGCCCAGGGTGCCGGAAAGGGCTTTTCGCAATATTTCAAAATATTTGAACATTTCTTCCTCTGGAAGAGCCAGGAAAGCCTGCCCAAACTGAGTCTTTTTGTTTTTCTCCCCATCCACGTAGCAGCCGCAGATACGGGTGATAGAGCAGTTCTTTGGTGTGAGCAATTTTTTGATTTCTGATAGTTCCTGCTTTGTCATGATGATACCCCCTTGCCCGCTTGCACGGGCATCCATTCTGTATAGCAAATTCAGTATATACCAAATTTTCTGAATCGGCAAGTACACAAATAGGTTGTGGCAAAGGAAATCTTGTGTTACTATGGTAGAAGAGCAGTGACTTAAAGCATGACACAAATACAGAGGAAGCGGAGAACCATCGAACATGGGGATGGCCTCCGGGAAAGGCGGAAATACGAACATGAAAAAGGATGGGAAAGGCTTTATCGCAGAATTTAAGAAATTTATTACCAGAGGCAATGTGTTGGATATGGCAGTGGGTGTCATCGTAGGAGGCGCCTTTACTTCCATAGTGACCTCTTTGAATCAAGATATTCTGACTCCCTTGCTGGGAATATTCGGTGGCACGGATTTTAGCTATCTGACACTGACCCTAGGCAGTGGAGAGAATGCTCCAGTGCTGAATTACGGTAACTTTATTACAGCAATTATCAATTTTCTG
>CANRZC010000227.1 GCA_947644185.1 uncultured Acetatifactor sp. | reverse complement strand
AGGAATTTCTCTTTCTGATATGACT
The DNA here is from genome assembly GCA_947644185.1 of uncultured Acetatifactor sp. Classification (GTDB taxonomy): domain Bacteria; phylum Bacillota; class Clostridia; order Lachnospirales; family Lachnospiraceae; genus Acetatifactor. The sequence goes on along the minus strand of CANRZC010000227.1, from coordinate 4,428 downwards.
GCTTTTGGTGATGGTAGAATTGACTCATATCAACGAAAGCAGCGTGTTTTCAATGGTCGGCAGAACATGCGGAAAGGGTGAGGACAATATGGCTGGACACAAAGTGGAGGGAAAGAGACGTAAGATATGGAGAAAAAGAGACATTCCGCTCTATATCATGGCGGCGCCAGCGGTGGTATTGCTGCTTTTGTTCAATTATTTTCCTATGGGAGGGCTGGTTCTTTCTTTCAAGAAATTCAGTGTGAGCAAGGGGATTTTCGGCTCAGAGTGGACAGGCTTTCAGAATTTCAAATTTCTCTTTGCATCCACGGACGCTTATGTCATTGTAAGGAATACACTTCTCTACAATATTGTCTTCATTATCACGGGAATTGTGTTGGCGCTGGGAATGGCGCTGCTTCTCAGTGAGATTCATTCCAGGAGGAGCGCAAAGGTTTATCAGACTATTTATATGCTGCCGTACTTTCTGTCCTGGGCGGTGGTGGCAATTGTTGTCACTGCGTTTTTGGATCGCTCTAAGGGTTTCGTCAATCAGATTATGATGCTGTTAGGGAGCGAGGGGCTGATTAACTGGTACCACGAACTTCGGCTATGGCCTCCGCTGTTGGTATTCCTGGCGGCCTGGAAAGGCGTGGGATATCAGACGGTACTGTTTCTGGCAGTGATTTCCGGGATTTCCGGCGAATACTATGAGGCGGCAGCCCTGGACGGGGCTTCCAAACTGCAGCAGGCGCGCTATATTACACTGCCTCATCTGCGGATGATTATCTCCATTAATCTGATTATGTCCATGGGGGGTATTTTCCACGGGGATTTCGGGCTGTTCTACACGGTGACGGGGAACAGCGGCGCGCTGTATCCGGTGACTAATGTCATCGACACTTATATTTTCAATGGCTTAAAGACTCAGGCGAATCTGGGGATGACAACTGCAGCAGGTATGTTCCAGTCAGTGGTGGGGTTTGTATTCCTGCTGGCAGCCAATAAGATTGTGAATCGAATAGACCCGGAGAATGCATTGTTCTAGGGGAGTCTGGAGGGAGAGGACGACTATGAAAAATCAGAGAACGAGACAGATAAATCAAATCAGCGGGAAGTGGAACCTGATTTTCCATCTGGTACTGATTCTGGCAGTGATGATTGTGATTCTGCCGGTGCTGCTGGTGGTGATTATTTCTTTTTCCAGTACAGCCAGCATCAATAAGGCAGGATATACTTTTTTCCCTGTGGAGTGGTCACTGGAGGCTTATGGTTATGTGCTGAAAATGGGGGAGCAGATTGTAGCATCCTACATAGTTACCATTGCTTATTCCGTCCTCGGCACTGTGCTTAGTCTGATTGTCATGTCTCTGTATGCCTATGTGCTGTGCCAGAAAGATTTCTGGCTGAGGCGGGCGCTGACATGGTTTGTGTTTTTTACCATGTTGTTTGGGGGAGGGCTTGTGCCGTCCTATATCTTAAATGTGCGGTATTATCATCTGAAAGATTCGTTTTGGATTCTGGTACTGCCGGGACTGATCAATGCTTCCTGGGTGATTATCCTTAGGACTTTCATCAAGACCACCATCCCGGAGGCGCTGATGGACTCGGCCAGGATTGACGGGGCAGGGCATTTTACGGTGTTTTTGCGGATTGTGTGTCCGCTGTTCAAGGCGGGAGTGGGCACAGTAGGACTGTTCGGCTTCGTGGGGAGATGGAACGACTGGTTCACCGGAATGCTGTATATCGAGAATCCGAAGCTGGTGCCTCTTCAGACATTGCTGACGAAGATACAGAATTCCGTGACGTTCCTGAAGCAGAATTCTCGTCTGGCCAGCACGCCGGACGGTCTGAATATGCTCAAAAGCATACCGAATGAGAATCTGATTATGGCATGTACGGTGCTGGTGGTAGTGCCTGTGCTGTTTGCTTACCCGTTTTTCCAGAGGTATTTTGTCACTGGGCTTACGGTGGGGAGCATTAAAGAATGATTGTAGCCATGTAGTATGGGTTTACAATAAAAAACAATATCAGGAGGTAGATTTATGAAGCGAAAGGTTATTGCGTTGCTGTGTACCATGGCTTTGGCGGTCTCTGCGCTGTCCGGCTGTGGAAAGGAGCCTGCAGGAGACCAGACGGGGACGAGTGAGCAGTCATCGGCATCCCAGGAAAGTGTGGCGTCGTCGCCGGAAGCGGGAGAGGAGAGCAGCGGGGCAGAGGAAGAAGCCACGGGCAATGGAGAGCTGGAGTATGTGGAGCTGAACTGGTATTTCTGCATCAATGGTTCAGGTACAGATGTAGCCTTGATTCAAGAGGCGCTGGATACTTATTTTAAGGAAAAGCTCAATTGTAAGGTGAATCTGCATGTCTTAGGCGGCGATTACAAAGACGTCATATCTACTATGCTGCTTTCGGGAGAGGATTTCGACCTGGTCATGTTGGATGGAGGCCGGGGCGTGAGTTATCTCACCTATGCCAGTCAGGATGTGTTTTATCCGCTGGAAGAGCTGTGGGACTACGGCTCCAATGTAAAGGCATTGTTTAAGGATGCGGTGTGGGATGCTGTGAAAGTGAACGGTCATATTTATTGTGTGCCCACCCTTAAGGACAATGCCTATATTATGGGCTTTGTGTACAACGACACATTGGCCGCGGAGCTAGGTCTGGATGTGGCGGGACAGCAGTGGAACAATATGATGGATATTGAGGAATTTGCCATGGAGGCAGTGAAGCTGCGAGATGAGAAGTTCCCGGAATATGCGGGAATGCCGTTGGTGGCCCAGGCACCTATCCCGGTTCCTTATTTCTATGCCCTGGAGCAGTTGGTGTCCAGCTTTGCCGTGTGCAATGTGCCCGGTCTGGAGGCGGATCCGGCCTATGACTCGGAGACGGTATTCAATTTCTATGAATCCGACGCCTACAGGGAGTATGCGCTTTTAAATCAGCGGTTTGTGGAAGCGGGGGTATTTGCCTATGACTACAACAGCCTGGATGGTCCTGTAATCTATGAGCCCTCCACGCTTTTGTGTCCTGCCTGGGGCTATACCTGGATCAGCGAGGATCTCCATGGGGATGTGTACAAGACGAAGCTTAAGGTCTTCGATAAGGTGTGGACGGATACTTCCAACTATACCGGTGTGGGAACCGCAATCGGCGCTAACTGTAAGAATCCGGAGCGGGCTATGATGGTATTGGATTTGCTCAACAGCGATCCTTATGTTGCCACCCTGCTTCGGTTCGGAGTGGAGGGAGAGCACTGGGAGTACGATGGAGATGGCAAGATACAGCTTTGCAACCGCAATGCCGATGTGTCCAATGCGGGATGGCTGGAGTGGTATGGCATCTATGCAGGAAATCTGACGATTGTGGACGGGCCGGAATCCTATGTAGGGCCTGACCGGGCTGTGCTGGAGAATATCAAGAAGTACAATGATGAGGCGCTGGTTGCGGCCCATATGGGATTTGTGGTGGATACGACGCCCATTGCCAATGAGATTGCCGCATGCTCCAGCGTGGAGGCGGAGTACACTTCCAGGCTGAATACAGGGCAGCTGGCGTCCCAGGAGGACGTGAACAAGACTCTGGATGAGTTCATTGAGAAGTTAAAGGCCAATGGTTCGGAAAAGATCGTAACGGAAGTCCAGAGACAGCTGGAGGAGTGGAAAGCGGGTAAGTAGAAGAAATACGCAGAAAATCTGTGAGGGAACAGATCAGGCGGAACAATCGGTTCGTGAGGTTGTTTCGCCTGATAGTGCGTTCATGCATTGGCCCAAAAGAATTCAGGACATTTCCTTTATGGGAAAGGAAAGAGAGAAAGGAATACCGCCATGAGAACGATTTCGTATAAGACTTACCTGGACAAGATTTACGGTTGTTTTATCGGAAAAGCGGTTTCCGGCAATATCGGAGCCCCATATGAGGGAATAAAAATGCCGCTGGAACTTACTTTCAAACAGGAGATGATTGACTGTACCCTGCCCAATGATGACCTGGATTTGCAGGTATTGTGGCTGGATGTGCTGGAGCAGAAAGGCGAGCATTTTACAGTGCTGTACCTATTCTCCGGGAGAATATGCCGTGATGCGCAAAAATTATGAGCGTGGCATTTATCCGCCCTGTTCGGGGAAATTTTGCAATGACTATTATAATGGAAGCATTCTGACCCAGCGGGATACCTGCGACAACTGGACGGGAGAAAATGTGCATCTGGAAAACATTAGGCTGAACCGGGGAGAGAACAAAATGGTATTGCGTGTCACCCGGGTGAATGCGGAGGCAAAGTTTAACATTACCTTTTCCAGGGGAGCAACCTGTGCGGAGCATATTGTGGATTTGGCATCCGGAAATCCTTTCTGTTTTTGATACAAGAAGTATCGGTGAATCTGAGATAAATTTCAGCTCTGACGCTAAAAAAAGAATTATAAAAAAACCTCCCATTTTATGGGTAAA
>CANRZC010000226.1 GCA_947644185.1 uncultured Acetatifactor sp. | reverse complement strand
ACCAGTATAAAAATAGATGAACTTCAGCCCGTCCTCATACTTCAGATCTTCCACCTCAACACAACGGTTCTCAAAGGTATACATCATGTAATCATACCCGAAAGGATCGAAATTGAGGATGGTGATTACGAAGAGATTCGGCATTCCGGAGAAATCGTCATCACCCCGCTTCATATAGCGGGAATCCATTTTTGCCTGGTAAAAACGGTTATGCCTGGGCAGGTGGAGATTCTTCTGCAGATGAGGCTCCAGGTCATAGACATTGGCAAGCCGCGTCTCATTCCCGACTTCAGGTTCCTCCACTTTTACGTCCATGCGTATCCCACGGTATCTGGGATTTGACGCAGGCAGGGTATACTGAGCCACGACTTTGACCTTTCCGATGTGACGCTGGAGCAGCACGGAGAGCACTTTCCGGCAGAAAGCTTCCCCCACCTCTTCATCCGTGGCGATAGCATTCATGAGGAAATTGTCCAAGACATCTAGTTCCTCAAAGGGCTTGTTCATGTAACTCATAAAATCCTCCTTTTCCGGCGGGCCTGCGGAAGGGAGAGTCATCATGAACCGAAAATCCGCACAGACATTTGTCCCCTGGCCTGCCAACGTTTTGATTTGATAGCTGTGAAAATGTCGGCGAAATGCCATTGGATAACCCGCGTTGCGGGATATGCTGATTTTCACATATGTTTTCAGATAAATTCATTATATCAGAATTGCAACGATTGTCAACACTAACGATTCTCGGATTACATACTTGACAGACAAACCAAACTGTGATAGTTTATTAAAAAAGTTTAGGAGAACAGAAAAATGCAGAACTTACCGATTACAATGTATCATAGGTACCTGTATTACGGACGTACTTAGAGGGAATTGTGTTCCGATTTGCGGCACAGTTACTCAGGTAGGTCTGATATGTCTGTGCATTGGAATCGGTAGAAGAAAGTCGTGAAAATAGAATGCTTTTAGCAGCCGATAGTTTAAAGTGCACTGGACATATGGTATGTTTGGTGCATTTTTTATGCACAGGTCCGCACAAAGGTAATATGCCGCTTAGGCGGCGTGCGGGCCGCGCGGCGAGTAGTGGAGAAGGGCATTCCCCTAATCGATCTTGAAAAAACCGAGGCACACAGAAAGGAAGAGGAAGAATGGTACGATTTGCAGAGGAAAAAGATATCATCAGAGTCAATGAATTGAGAAAGCAGGTGAATGATATTCATGTAAAGGCCAGACCGGATGTTTTTAAGGCAGGTTTCGGCAAGGAATTGCAGGATTTTGCACTGGAATTGCTGCATGGGGAAAACAGCGACATTCTTGTTGTGGAGCGGGATGGGGTCATCTGCGGTATGGCCTGCGTGGATTATGTCAGGAAACCGGAGTCGCCCTATGGGAACCCGCGCAATTTCTACCATGTGCAGGAAATTGCGGTGGATGAACAGTATCGCAGACAGGGTGTGGCATTGGAGTTATTTGCTTTTATGAAAGAAGAGGCAAAGCGGAAGCACTTGGATAAAATTGAACTGGATGTGTGGGAGTTTAACGAGTCTGCCATAAAATTTTATCAGGCAGCAGGATTCTGCGAGACGAGAAGATGGATGGAATGCAGTGTCCTATGAGGAGGACTGGGGGAAATCTTATGACGATTACAGACAGCTAGAGAAAGAACTGGATGAGATCTATTTTGCCTATGATGGCATGAAAATTCCGTTATAGACAAGGACAGGGTAAAAAAGCTTGAAAAGGTTTGACTCTCGTAATATAATCAATAGAGAAGGCGAACGTCTTTCGGAATTGACAGAGGAGAAGCAACATGCGGGAGAAGATTTTTGCATACATCAAAAAGAAGTACAAGACTACCCCGGAATACCCCTGGGGCGAGGAGGACGGCGCTGTCCTGCGCCATAGCGACAACAGAAAATGGTTTGCACTGGTGATGTGTATCGGCAGGGAAAAGCTGGGGCTTTCTGGGGAGGGACCTGTGGATGTGATCAATCTAAAGATTGACGATATGGTGTTCAAGGATGTGCTCCTGCAGGACAAGGGCATTTTTCCAGCCTATCACATGAACAAGACCCATTGGATTTCGGTACTGCTTGACGGTACTGTGGAGGAGGATCAGGTGTGTAACCTGATTGACTTAAGCTTCACAGCCACGGCATCGAAGAAAAAGAAGACAAAGATCCGTCCGCCCAAAGAATGGATCGTTCCGGCAAACCCGAAATTTTATGATATCCTGCACGCATTTGATGACAAGGATATCATAGAATGGAAGCAGAGCAGCAGTATCAAGAAGGGAGATACGATTTTCCTCTATGTGGCAGCTCCGGTGTCCGCCATTCTCTATGGGTGTAAGGCAGTGGAGGTGGATATTCCCTATCAATATCAGGACAAGAATCTGACCATCACCACATTGATGCGGATCAAGCTTCTGCGCAGATATGAGCTGGGGCAGTTTTCCTTTGACAGATTAAAGGAGGAGTACGGTATCTTTGCAGTGCGAGGGCCCAGAGGGGTGCCAAACAGCTTGAGCCACGCACTGAAAAACGCACCGTGAAGCAGTCAACTGCGCCTCCGAATCCGTCTGTATATCCCAAAAGTCATACTATAGAAAAGCAGCACCAACCCACAGCAGAGGGTGACAAGGAAAGCAAAGTCCGTGAAGCTGTCACTGCTCCCATGCAGGATCCGGTTCAGAAAAGGGATGCCCAGCACCATAAAGAAATACCAAAACACAGGGGACAGACATCTGCCCAGGATAGAGGCAGAGGTGCTGTCCTTCTCTGCGCCCTGAAATCTGTCAAATAAAAGCCCTGTCAGGCGGTAAATAGTCAGCAGCGCGGCGAAGTACACCACAACGCCTATCACGGTATGGAGCCTGTCCGGTGTAAACAGTCCGCGAAAGACACCTGTCCGTTCAAAAAGCCAGGGCAGATAAATTGCCACCACAATGCGCAGACCGTTTACGAAGACAGTAGATACATAGGAGAGCAGCAGACTTACCACAATCCACCCAAAGCCCAGAGCAATTCCAGGGATATGCACCTTCACGCTGCAGTCCCCCACACTGTGGGAAAAGGAAAAGATAAGCATGGCAGCGGTGATGATCAGGAATTGGACACCGGAGCAGGACGGCGCGATGAGGAAGCGCAGGCCGTGGTTTGCATAGCCCATGCCTGGCTCATAGCGGAAAGGAATATCTGTCAAAATCTCCACCCAGCGAGCTGTAGGCCCCAGGATCCACCTTAAGTCATCACAGCTCGCTTTGCTGTAGAGATATTTCATACCTAATATAAGAGAGAAACCTATGAGATAGAACATGATGTTCTCCCTGAGGAAACGTAATTTTTTGCCAGTGTCCATATGTCTTGCTCCTGTTTGTGTGAGAATCTGCTTATTTGCCTATTGCCTTCTGGCAAACTCTGGTCAGTGGCGTTTCCGTTTTCTGGACTGCTGTAAAATTCCAAAAAACGACACTACTGTCAAAATGACGCCCAGTAGGATTCCGCCTGGCTCCGAGTAAGCGGTATATCCTCCGCCCACAGCTAAATTGGACACTTGCAGGGGCAGTGGCTGGGCCTGCTTCACATCCTCGCTCTCCCCTTCTGGATTTCGGATTTCCTCCACCACAGCTACGAAGGAGGTGTAGGGTGTGGTCATATTGTAATCTAGCCCTAACTGGGTGATTTCCTCCTTCACGGAGTCGTCATTGCGGACGCTGCCATATCCGGCCAACTGATCTAATTTCGTGCGGGCCCAGAGATAGCGGATGGATTCATTATTGGTGTCCACAACCGCATCAGCCACAGATATTTCCTGTACATAGTCCTCACCTCCGGCCTTTCCAGAGACGGTGATGGTGCCGGAGGGCTCCCCTTTCCATTTGCCGAAGAGGATCAGGGGCTTGCTAGCATACAGAATGGAGGGTGTGGAGGTAGCCACATCGTAGACGTCAAAGCCCTCATAGTTTACTTTGATTCCAGTCATCAGGGGTGCCTGGATATAAGTGGCAAAGCGTTTGGCAGAGTCCTGGGCATCCTCGGAATCGGTGACCAGGAAGGATTCCCCCATACCACACTGGGCGATACCCTTGATCAGGTAATCGTTGACAGAGCAGCCGATGCCAAAGGAGAAAAAGCTGGCAGTATTCATGTTCTGGTTGATCAGGTCATAAATTTCGTCCTCGTTGGAAATATAGCCATCGGTAATGATAACTACACTCCGGGCCACATCCTTTTTCATAGGGACGGAGATGGCCTCTGTCAATGCAGGTAGCAAGGAGGTTCCGCCGCCGCCCTCCTGTTCCTCGATGAGGTTGATGGCTGCCTTGATATTTTTGGAATTGGCAGCCAGGGACTTTGGTGACAACAGATAGGTTTCATCTGAGAATAGAACCAGATTGAAGCTGTCTGTTTCCTTTAAGCCCGAGACCAGATCCCGAATCAGATCCGGAGACAAGTAGTGGGTGTTTCCCGCTTCCCCA
>CANRZC010000225.1 GCA_947644185.1 uncultured Acetatifactor sp. | reverse complement strand
ATTTTGAAAGTAGGGGGGGTATTTTCCATAGAGGACGCTATCCCTGACATGGAATTAGAGAGTGTAGAATTAGAAAGTGTAGAAATGGAAAGTGTGGAATATGACTCTGTGGACACATTTCTGGCCACAGAGGATATCATAATCCCAATTCCAGATAAGAGCTTATTTCCAAAAGAGTTTACCAATGAGCGTGTGTGTGTATTTGGTGGGGGAGAGGACGTGTACATGGACTGGAGGAATGAGGACTCCTATTTCTCTCTGCACCAGATGGACAATAGACAGTACGAAAGCTATAGCTCTGCCACAGCTTATATGGGCCAGAGCTGTAATGAGAGAAGCTTTGTGAACAGCCAGGGACTAAATTATGTGATGTTTGACACGGTAAATGAGGCCGGGGAAAGGCAGTCAGTCCATGCGGTCATCTCTGTGAATGGCTGGGATCTTACAGTGAGCTTCAGCGGATTTTCGGAGAATGAAATTGATAGGGTCTTAAATGGTTTGGACTTATCGGTGTACTTTGGAAAGTAAGGGAATACAGTAGACTGACGGAGAAAGGATGGAGGACATAATGGAGAGAAACATTTTGGTTTATAACAATAGTACGGGAATCGCAGAGAAAATGGCACCATTGCTCATCGGAGAAGGCTTGTCCCTGCTGGTGGCAGCAGATTTGGAACATTTATATACTATATTGGACAGAGCAGAGATACATTTGATGTTGGTGGATGTGGAACTAAATGACAAGGGCTGGGACAAGGGAATCGAGATGATTGCAGGTCTGAGAAAGAAGAGCAGTATCCCTTTGATCGTGGTGTCCGCGCAATCGGCAGAGACTGCGAAAATTATGGCGTTGGAGGCAGGGGCTGATGACTATGTGACAGCAGACTGTAATCCCTTGGAGCTTCTGGCAAGGATTAAGTCTCAGCTGCGCAGATACCTTCAGCTGGTAAATATGTGTGCCAATATCGACCGAATTTATAAAGTCGACGACCTTGTCATCGATGATACCCAGAGGAAGGTGACTGTGGAGGGGCGGAGCGTGCGTTTGACGCCCATTGAATATAAAATATTGCGTTTTTTGGTGCAGCAGAGAGGAAAGGTGTTCTCCAATAGTCAAATTTATGAGAATATCTGGCATATGCAGGCCATAGGCGCGGACAATACCATAGCAGTGCACATCCGTCATATCCGGGAAAAGATTGAGAAGAACCCCAAACAGCCCAGATATCTGAAGGTGGTGTGGGGAAATGGTTATAAGGTGGGATAATCACTGGGTATAGAAGAGATAATGGTAGGGGTATTCTGTGATCTGCCATGTGTATCCAGAGGCTCTCAAATAGGCAAGGAAGGTCTGGTTGTTTTTGAGGACGATATAGGCATTTCCGGCACAGAGGGGTGTATCTGTGGTAAGGGAGAAATGCATGTGGCCATAGCCGTCTTCCTGGGTGGTCTGTGCAATGACATAGGGAGACTCTGGGAAGAAGGCGGTGTAGAATTCTGATACATTTGAGTAGTCAAGATAAATCTCCTGTATGCCCGGCTGAGACTGGGCATAGACTATGGCTTCGTTGGCTGGCACAAACTGCGGGATGGTGTCCGCTGGGGAGTAGGATGTAAAATAGTATCTGATAAACAGCACAGAACAAACCAGATAGAGAAAGCTTAAGCCAGCAATGAAATATTTTTGGAGAGATCTGGCAAAATGGTATGTGGCCACGATTCCACATACCAAAAAGTACAGGTAAGCGATGAACAAATAGTTGGCACGGTAGAGATAGCCATGGGAAAAGCCAATAGCTGTAAGCCCTGCCAGGTAAAAGGAAAAGAACAGGAAACTGTGGTGATACCTGTGTGCCTTAACACTCATAAGCCACTGCCTGCAGGAAACCACAAGGCCCATGAGGATAAAAGGGATGGATATGGCATACATAGTATAGAACTTATCTACCGCATCCAAAGGCCGTCCATCGTGGGTTAGGGAATATTTGATAATGTCTATGACGTTGTTCCGGAAATTCGAAAAGGAAATATCTGCCAGGCGGGAAGCCGCTGTGGGAGAAAGGGTGAAACCGAAAAACCGGATGGCAGGCAGCCCAAAGAGCATAGTGCAGACAAAGAGCAGAATAGGAAGCGCGGTAAGGCATACACAGAGGGCTGACAATATGGCCTGTGGAAAGCTGATTTTGTGACACCAGAGCATATAAAGGGTAATGAGGCACAGGAAGATGGGTACCACAAAATAGCTAAGTGCATAGGAGTACATGACAACGCCAAAGGCTACACTGTACCCAATTAAGTGGAGAGGTTTTCCGCTATTTAAATATTTGGCCAGCAAGTAGAGCGCTATGGTGGAGCAGCCCAACATGAGATTGCAGTCTAAAGCATAGCGTCCGTGCATAATGAAATAAGGACAAAAGGTAAGCAGGAGAGCAGCCGTCAGGGTGACTTTCCTGCTTTTATATACCAAAGAGATAAGCCCGGTGCCAAAGAGCACTACCAGCATGCTGGAGATAAGGCCAGGGAGCCTTAGGAGGGACACAGAGAGGGAGCCGTGGCCAATGGTCCGAATCAACAGTACCACAAGATAGGTGTACAGAGGGCTTTGTCCACCACCAAAATTCTCTGGATAAATGGGCATTTCATTGAAATACCGATCTATACCAAAATTTGCCAGGCACCACGCATTACGCCCTAATCCAGCCTCATCGATATGTACAATATTGGGAATTTCATCAATGCGATAGGCTCTTAAAAACAGCCCGGTGGCAAAGATCATGAGTAGGCAAAGCCAATAGGTGTAACGTGATGATTGTATCTGGCGCATAAAATTTCTATTCTTCCTTTCTAGCCATGGATTCCCGGAGCTTTTATTGTGTTGATAATGAGAGATCTATTGTGAACTGTAGCACCAGGCTTAAGGGCACGGCAGCCAGCTCACCGTCTTCGCTACCGCCAGAGAGGATTCCGATGAGCTGCCCTTTTTCGTCAAGCAAGCCGCCCCCAGACATGCCTGGCTCTACTGCCACATCTGCCCAGAGCATATACTGTCCGTAATCTTCCATATAAATCCAGGATTCCAATATATTACCCTCATGCTGAATATATCCATTTGCTTGGGACTGCCCGATTGCGATACATTTGTCTCCCCTCTGCAGCTGGTCAAAGCTTTCTTTGTCCCATTGGATACATTGATAAAGCTTTCTGTGCTCTGCAGGTATTTCTTTAGCGGGAATCTGTATCATGGCAAGATCTGAGGCTTCGGAAAAGGAGATATCACTGCAGGAAATTTCCCATCCATCAAAAAAGCGCAGAGTAACCTTCTCGTCCAAAGCCATTTCAGATACCACATGGGATGCTGTCAACACATACAGTAGGCTCTCATCCTGCTGAAACAAAATAGCACTTCCCATCACCTCTCCTGCGGTCAAGGAAAGGAAATACTCAGGAGAGCTGTTCTCAGAAATAGCAGATTCTACTGGAGGCTGCCCATGACTGCAGCCTGTCAGGGATAGCAGCAATACAAATAAGAGAACTGCTGTCATGCCCTTCACAGTGTGCCAAGGGCGGTTGCAATATCCTGGCGCATAGCAAGCACTGCAGCCCTGGAAGCATCTGCATAGCATTGGCTGCCGAAGTGGGCGTATTGCTCCTGCTGATAGGCTGCTATAATGCCTCTGGAGGAATTGACAATGGCACCCAATCCGTCCTTGTCAAAGAAATGCACCAGATCCGCGCCCTTGCCGCCCTGGGCTCCATAGCCAGGCACCAGAATGAAGGATTTTGGCATGATATCCCGCAAAATTTTTCCCTGTTCTGGGTAGGTGGCACCTACCACTGCGCCCACATAACTGTAGTCTCCTTGCTCAGGCATATATTCTTCTGCCCAGGCAGCCACCATGTTGCCCAGGATTTCATAGAGGGGCTTTTCCCCTGTGCCATCTTTTACCAGACGATCCTGCAGCTCACCACTGCTGGGGTTGGAGGTCTTCACCAGCACAAAAATGCCTTTGTGCTCTCTCGCACATACCTTTAGAAAAGGCTTTACGCCGTCAGAGCCCAGATAGGGGTTCACCGTGGCAAAATCCTCGTTCAAGCTATAAACCTCATTGCTTCCTATATGTACCTTTCCCAGATGGCCCACTGCATAGGCCTCAGATGTGGAACCAATATCGCCACGTTTTACATCACCTATGACTACCAGATCTTTTTCCTTGCAGTAATCTACGGTTTTCTTGAAGGCAGCCAGCCCTGGGATGCCGAATTGCTCGTACATTGCTATCTGGGGCTTTACCGCAGGTACAAGATCATAAATGGCATCTACAATGCCTTTATTGTACTGCCAGATAGCCTCTGCTGCACCTTCCAGAGTCTCGCCATATTCGGCGAAAGCAGCCTTACGGATATGCTCGGGTACGAATTTCATCATAGGATCCAGACCTACCACGATAGGTGCGTTCCGTTTCATAATCTTTGCAATCAACTTATTGATCATGCCTTTTCATTCCGTATCACACAGCTCGTATGCTTAATGGGGTTTCCCTTC
>CANRZC010000224.1 GCA_947644185.1 uncultured Acetatifactor sp. | reverse complement strand
GAGATCAAGAATTCTATTCTGCAATGCATTGCATTCAAGGAACAGAAAATAAATCTGAAAATCAAGGAACAGATGGTTCTTGAGGACTAAGGAAAGGAGGATAGCTATGGAGTTCGAAAAGCTGAAAAAGGTGATTGCGGACGTGCTGAATGTGGATCCCGATGAAATCGGCATGGACACCACATTCGTGGATGATCTGGGGGCCGATTCTCTGGATGTGTTCCAGATCGTCATGGGCATCGAAGAGGAGTTCGATATCGAGATTCCCGCTGAGGAGGCGGAGAAGATTCACACCGTAAGGGAAGCAGTGGATATGATCAAAGGCATGCTGGGCTGATGCGGGTCTGGCCATATGGACTTTACAAGAGCAGTCCGTTATGTGACTGCTCATTTGCGTCCATTTGGCGTGCTTTCCCTTCAGAAAAGAGGATAAAATATGTTGGAAGATTACACCAAAGGATATACGATGGAAGTGCTGGAGGAGCGCATCGGATATCGTTTTAAGGATAGAGCTCTGTTGAAACAGGCCATGACCCATAGCTCCTTCACCAATGAACAGAAAATTCGCAGGGCACAAAATTATGAGCGCTTGGAGTTCCTTGGGGACGCAGTGCTGGAATTGGTTTCCAGTGAATTCCTTTTTCGGGAACATCCAGAGATGAGCGAGGGAGAACTGACGAAAAAACGTGCGTCAATGGTCTGCGAGCCGTCCCTTGCCTTTTGCGCCAGGGACTTGGAGCTAGGCTGTTTTATGCTGCTCGGAAAGGGCGAAGAAAACACCGGAGGGCGAGGACGCGACAGTATCGTCTCTGATGCCATGGAGGCTGTGATCGGCGCCATTTATTTGGACGGAGGTATGGAGAAAGCCAAAGCCTTTATCAACCGATTTGTGCTCTCGGATCTGGAGGATAAACAGCTTTTTTATGACAGTAAGAGCAATTTGCAGGAGATGATCCAAGGAAAGCTGAAAAAAGAGTTCTACTATGAGCTTTTGGAGGAAAACGGACCAGAGCATGACAAGCTATTTCGTGTGTCTGTGAACATGGAAGGCGAAATCCTGGGCATGGGAGAAGGAAAAACAAAAAAAGCGGCAGAGCAGCAGGCTGCGTACAAAGCGCTACTGCTTTTGAGGGATAGAGGATGTATTTAAAGAGCATAGAAGTACAGGGATTTAAGTCCTTTGCAAACAAAATCAATTTCCAGTTTCACAATGGAATTACGGGAATCGTAGGACCCAACGGCAGCGGAAAGAGCAATGTGGCAGACGCAGTTCGCTGGGTTCTGGGAGAGCAGCGGGTAAAGCAGCTGCGCGGCGCCAGTATGCAGGATGTCATTTTCTCGGGCACAGAGAATAGGAAGCCATTGAGCTACGCTTATGTGGCCATTACATTGGACAACACGAATCATCAGCTGGCCACCAGCTTTGACGAGGTGACAGTGGCAAGGCGGATCTACCGTTCCGGAGAAAGTGAATATCTCATTAATGGAAGTCCTTGTAGATTGAAGGATGTGAACGAACTGTTCTACGACACTGGTATCGGCAAGGAGGGTTATTCTATTATTGGTCAGGGACAGATCGATAAGATCTTAAGTGGCAAGCCCGAGGAGCGCAGAGAGCTTTTTGACGAGGCTGCGGGCATCGTAAAATTCAAGCGAAGGAAGACGGCGGCACAGTCAAAGCTGGAGAATGAGAAACAGAATCTGATTCGAGTCAATGATATTCTGTCAGAGCTGGAAAAGCAGATTGGCCCTTTGGAGCGTCAATCTGAGACAGCAAGGCAGTATTTGCGAAAAAGAGAAGAGCTGAAGAAATTTGACGTAAACGTATTCTTGCTGGAGAATACACGCTTGCGGGAGCAGCTTAAGGATGTAGAGGATAAGTATTCTCTGGCCAGTAAAGAATTCTCAGAGACCAGTGAGGCTTATGAGAGTATCAAAGCAGAGTATGACCGGGTGCAAGAGGAATTGGAGCAGCTAGAGCAGTCTATTGAGCGGGCCAGAAGCACAGTCACGGATGCAGGGCTTACCAGGGGCAAGCTGGAAGGCCAGATGAATGTGCTGAAGGAGCAGATTAATTCTGCCAAAGGCAGCGAGGCTCATCTGAACAACAGACGAAATACTTTGGAGGAGGATATCTCTGCCAGGGAGAAGGACAGGGAAAATCTTCTGTCTGAGAAGTATGATACAGATGCAAAGGTACAGGAGATCATTCTCCTGGCCAATGGCGCAAAAGAAAAGCTGGAGGAGATACAGGATAAAATTGAGGAGCTGAAC
Organism: uncultured Acetatifactor sp.; assembly: GCA_947644185.1. GTDB lineage: Bacteria > Bacillota > Clostridia > Lachnospirales > Lachnospiraceae > Acetatifactor. The sequence continues at coordinate 2,288 of CANRZC010000224.1, read as the reverse complement.
AATAGCATAGAGGCTGGGAAGAATACCATTATCGGTGAGCTGAATCTGCGGGCTACCATCAAATCCAAATTAGGTCGTTTTGATACTATGATGGAGCAGGTGAAGATTCGAAAGGCCGAGCTGCAGTCCAGGCTTTTGCGGGCAAAATCTGATGAGGCTGCCAGAGAAGAGTCCATCAAAAGCTATGAAGAAGAATTTGCCGCTGTGACAGAGGAAATTCGCCTGTTAAATGAGCGGGAAGCTGCCATGGAGCAGGAGCTGGGAGGCTTCAGAGAAGCACTGACGAAAAAAGACGCTGCGCTACAAGAGGCGAAGAGCGCTTATCACATGGAAAAATCCAGGCTGGAGGCCCTGGCCAATCTGGCTGAGCGCTATGAGGGCTATGGCGGCAGTGTGAAGAGGGTTATGGAGCAGAAAGAAAAGAACCCTGGCATCATTGGTGTGGTGGCGGATATCATTCATGTGGAGAAAAAATATGAAGTGGCCATTGAGACTGCGCTGGGTGGAAGTATCCAGAATATTGTCACAGATGACGAGGACACTGCAAAGGAAATGATTTCTTATTTGAAGACTAATCGGTTAGGAAGGGCTACCTTTTTGCCCTTGACCAGTATTCGGAATTACCAGAAATTCAAGAATACAGAGGTACTGACCGAAAAGGGTGTCATCGGTACAGCAGACACTTTGGTACGGATAGACGATAGGTACCGGGATGTAGCAGGCTCTTTGCTGGGTCGCATTGTGGTGGTAGACCATGTGGACAATGCTTTAAAGCTGGCCAGAAAGTACAACCAGAGCCTGCGTCTGGTGACGCTGGAGGGAGAGCTTCTGGTACCAGGCGGTGCTATCAGTGGCGGCGCTTATAAGAATAACAGTAATCTTTTAGGAAGGCGCAGAGAGATAGAAGAGCTGGAGAAAAGGGTGAAAAAGCTTCAGCTTTCCGTGGACGAAATTGATAAGGATATCGAGGGGACAAAAGCCAGGCGCACAAGGATGCGTGTGGACTTGGAAGCCATCAAGAGTGATATTCAGCGCAAGTCCATTGAACAGAATACAGCTAGACTAGGCATTGCCCAGGCAAGAGAGCGTATGGAGGAGGAGATAGAGAGCGCTGCTTCTCTGCGGCAGGAAGAGCTTGAGATTGAGGAGAAGACCCTGGAAATAACGAAGGAAAAGGAGTCTGTGCAGGGAGAGCTAGCTGCCAGTGAGGATCTGGAAGCGCGAACCAAGGAGGATATTATTGGATTTCAGAAGGAGCTGGAGGAATGGCGCGGGGCAGAGACGGAAGCCTCCGCTGCTGTGGCTGACTGGGATCTGAAGGTGGAGAAAATGCGCCAGTCCTTAGGCTTCCAGCAGAGCAATGTAGATCGCATTGACGGGGAGATTCAAAGAGCACAGGCAGAGCTGGCAGAGGTTTTGGAGGCATTACAGGAGAATGTACAGACAGTGGAGAGCAAGCAGAGTGCCATCGCAGAAATGGAGAAGACAATTGCGGCTTCTTACGATGCCCAGAATGAATCAGAGGCCAGGCTCAAGGAATCCATGACGAAAAAGCAAGAATTGTCAGACAGACAGAAAAATTTTTTCTCAAGACGGGAGGAGCTGGCGAAACGGCAATCAGTTTTGGACAAGGAGGTATACCGCCTGAATGCCCAGAGGGAGCGCATGGAGGAATCCCTGGAATCCCAGATTAACTATATGTGGGACGAATATGAGATTACCTTAAGCGATGCTGCTGGGATGCGGGATGAGAGTCTGTCAGATCTGGCGGCCATGAAGAAGGAAATCACCTCCCTGCGGGAGCAGATCAAGAAGCTGGGGGATGTGAATGTGAATGCCATTGAGGATTACAAGAATCTCATGGAGCGCTATACTTTCATGGCAACCCAGAGGGATGATCTGGTAGAGGCGGAAAAGACATTGGAGGGAATCATTGAGGAACTGGATACTGCCATGCGAAAACAGTTTGCTGAGAAGTTTGCTGAGATCGGCCGAGAGTTTGACAAGGTGTTCAAAGAATTGTTCGGCGGTGGCAGAGGGACTTTGGAGCTGATAGAGGATGAGGATATTTTGGAGGCAGGTATCCGCATTATTGCCCAACCGCCAGGGAAGAAGCTGCAGAACATGATGCAGCTTTCCGGTGGAGAGAAGGCACTGACAGCCATCTCACTTTTGTTTGCCATTCAGAATCTCAAGCCTTCGCCCTTTTGTCTGCTGGATGAGATAGAGGCTGCTTTGGACGATAGGATACGGTCACACAGCTAACGTTTCAGAAGGTCAGACCATTA
>CANRZC010000223.1 GCA_947644185.1 uncultured Acetatifactor sp. | reverse complement strand
GATAAAAGTCTCTGATGCCAATCTCTACATTTTCCTTCAGATAATGCTCATCATCAAAGGATACATAAAAGGGGACCACTGTAATGTTTTTCTGGGCCACCAGCTCCGTTGGCAGATCGCAGGAGCCATCGCTGATAATATGATATGCTTCGCTCATAACCTCATTACCTTTCGTAATACATGACAATAGAAAGTCTTTATAGAGTATAGAATACCACGTTCAGCAGAATTAAGCAACCTATTTCGTAACAGAAATCACCTTTCATAGTTTTTATAACTACATCAAAATATGCTGATGGCCAAAGTGCCTGTCAGTCCGCAAACATAGGGGTAGACAAGTAGCGATCGCCAGTATCAGGCAGTAGGGCCACAATGATCTTTCCCCGGTTCTGCGGCCGCTTTGCAAGCTCTATGGCAGCCCAGAGGGCGGCTCCTGCGGAAATCCCTACTAGGATCCCTTCGCTTCTTCCAAGCTGTCTGCCTGCCTGAAAGGCATCCTCACTCTCCACTGTCATAATTTCATCATAGATCCCGGTATTGAGCACTTCTGGGACAAATCCTGCACCGATACCCTGAATCTTGTGGGCACCCGCAGCACCCCCGCTTAAGACAGGAGAATCCGCAGGCTCTACAGCCACCACCTTCACCTCTGGATTCCTGCTCTTTAAATATTCGCCCACGCCAGTGATGGTACCGCCTGTTCCCACGCCGGCCACGAAGATGTCCACCTGCCCGTCTGTATCCTCCCAGATCTCCGGCCCTGTGGTGGTTCTATGGGCTGCGGCGTTAGCTGGATTCACGAACTGCCCGGGAATAAAGCTGTCCTTCAGCTCTGCGGCCAATTCATTGGCCTTTTCGATGGCCCCCTTCATGCCCTTTGCTCCCTCTGTGAGCACCAGCTGTGCGCCGTATGCCTTCATCAGCTGCCGGCGCTCCATGCTCATGGTCTCTGGCATCACAATGATGATACGGTACTTTCTGGCAGCCGCCACAGCGGCCAGGCCGATGCCAGTGTTTCCCGAGGTAGGCTCAATAATCACAGAACCAGGCTTTAATGTGCCCTTTGCCTCAGCATCATCAAGCATGGCCCTGGCAACGCGATCTTTTACAGAGCCTGCTGGATTCAGGTACTCCAGCTTGCATAGAATCCGGGCCTCCAGCCCCTGCTCTTCTTCCATATGGGTCAGCTCCAACAGTGGTGTCCCGCCGATGAGCTGTTCTACAGATGTATAGATTTTGGCCATGTCAATTCCCTCCTTTATTTACCAACTTTTTCAGTAGGTTAATGTGATTATAGGATATGGAAAAATATTTGTCAAGTGCATTTTCTGAAATTGGGATCTGTTGACTTTCCTATTAACCATGTCGTATAATGGGTTTATCAAAGTCACGGAGGAGAGTCATATGTTAGTTTCCACAAGAGGACGCTATTCACTTCGGGTCATGATTGACCTTGCAGAGCATCCGTCAGAGGGGTATATTCCTTTGAAAGAGATCGCCAGGCGACAGGAAATCTCGGAAAAATACCTGGAAAGTATCATCAAGCTTTTGGTCAAGGGCAGATTTCTCACAGGTCTTCGGGGAAAAGGCGGCGGATACCGGCTGACCAGGACTCCAGATGCCTATACCGTTGGGGATATTCTGCGCCTCACAGAGGAATCCATGGCGCCAGTAGCCTGCCTGGAAGCGGACGCCACACCCTGCTCCCGCATGGCGTCCTGTCGTACCCTGTCCCTGTGGAAGGGTCTGGATCAGGTCATAAACAACTATCTGGATCAGGTGACCTTGGCGGATTTGGTTGATCCGGCCTCAAGCCCTGATGAACTCTAGGACTTAAGGCTGCGCGCATATCAGGGATGCTCTTTCACCGCTTTTACCCCAGTGTATCCTTATACACCCGCAGCACATTTCCATAGAAGATCTTGTCTAACTGTGCCTGGGAAAAGCCGGCTCTGTGAAGAGCCTCCCAGAGCTGTTCCATGCTCTGGGCACCGGGCAACTCCCTGTGGGTGGAGATCCCGTCAAAGTCGCTTCCAAGTCCCAGTACCTCTATGCCGCCCACAGATGCTATGTGCTTCGCATGGCGCACCACTGCGGCTATGGAGCCAGGGTTCTCCTGTCCTATGGGCTGTTCCTCCAGGAAATCCGCACAGAAGTTCAAGCCTGTCACCCCGCCTCTGTCTGAGAGCTTCCGGATCATATCGTCTGTCAAATTCCGTACATTGGGGCATATGGCTCTGGCATTGGAATGGCTGGCCACGAAGGGTTTCCTGGTCACCTCCAGCACATCATAAAACCCTGCGTCAGACAGATGAGACACGTCAGGGATAATGCCTAAATGCTCCATCTCCTCCACGAATTCCCTGCCCTTTGCAGTGAGGCCTCCCGTTACGTTTGGCGTATGCATACACGCATCCCGAGCAGCCTGGGCCAATTGACGCCCCTGTTCCCACGCAGGCGTGTCGGGAAGGCATTTCTTCCAGTCTTCCATGGAGGCCTGAAGCTTCTCCCGCAGCTCTCTGTTAAAATTGGGATGTCCAATTTCATTGTCGAAATTCCAGGTAAGCGTAATCATGCGGACACCCATCTGATAGAGCTCACGCAGTTTCTCTATCTGGCCCTTGCAGACACCTCCCTCCTCCACGGTAAGCAGGGCAGACAGCTTTCCGGCAACCTGGTTGCTTTGGATATCCTCAAAGTCCAGCACCGGGGCTAAAATGTCCTGGTTGCGCTCCAGCTCTTCCCTATAGTATTGGTACATGGCACAGACCTGTTCCCAGGGATCTTCACACTGGTTTAACGGGATAAACATAGCGAAATTCTGTAGCAGATAATGGCTTTCCTTAAGCCGCAACAAGTCAATATGTCCCTGATTCTCCCGCAGGGACTGGGCTTTTCCCTGTACCTTTAAGCGAAATAGCTCTCCGATGGTATCACAATGCATGTCGATTACTTGCAAATTTGCACCTCCTTTTCTACTCTGGCATGCTTCCCCGCATGCCGGCTGTGAAACACTCATTTCTTATTACAGCCCGGCCAGAGGCCGGGCTGCATTTGTATCTTTGTTCTAGCTTGTGTCTTATCTTCCTCTCACTGCAAAATCCACACCTGTATCGCTGGGCTTGTCGTCATCGAACACATAATCCTTCCCAGGCAGGATGGCATTCAGTATGATGCCGGTGAGAGCACCCACGGCTATGCCGGAGAAGCGGATAGACAGATCGCCGATGGTGAAGCCCACGGAACCGGCTGCACTGTAGTTGATGCCAATGGACAGCACCAAAATCAATGCTGCAATAATTACATTGCGAGTCTTTGCGAAGTCCACCTGGGTCTCCACAATATTGCGAACTCCAACGGCTGAAATCATACCATACAGCACCAGCGACACACCGCCGCAGGTGGCTGTGGGCATGCAGCCAATGATGGCCGCAAACTTCGGTGAGAAAGAGAACAGAATTGCAAACACAGCAGCCATTCTGACTACTAGCGGGTCATACACCTTTGTCAGTGCCAGCACACCGGTGTTCTCCCCATATGTGGTATTGGCCGGCGCCCCGAAGAGTGCTGCCAGAATTGTGGCAAGTCCATCGCCTAAAAGTGTCCTGTGAAGCCCTGGTTCCTTGATGAAGTTTTTCCCTACAGTAGATGATATGGCTGAAATATCTCCGATATGCTCCACAATGGTAGCCAATGCTATGGGCATGATGGTAATCACAGAAGTAATGAGAAGAGAGATATCACCATCGGACAGCGCCCAGAAGGCTGTCTGGTTCCAGTGAATGGGAAGTCCCACCCAGCTTGCTTCCTTCACTGGGGTAAAGTCTACACGGCCAATGACTGCCGCCAGCACATAGGAGCCAATTACGCCGATGATGATAGGCACAATCTTTATCATGCCCTTGCCCCAAATATTGCAGACAATCACCAGGGCAATGGCCACAATGGCTATCAGCCAATCGGAGGAGCAGTTGTCAATGGCAGATTGGGAAAGGGTCAGACCAATGGCTATGATAATAGGGCCAGTGACGATAGGTGGGAAGAAACGCATTACCTTCCCGGTGCCAAACAGCTTAATCAAAAGAGAAAGTAGCAGATACACCAGTCCGGCGCAGGCCACACCGAAGCAGGCATATGGCAAAAGCTTTGCATTGTCCATTGGGTTTCCGGCCGCATCCGTCATAGGTGCGATGGCAGCATATCCACCCAGAAACGCAAAGGAAGAACCTAGAAATGCCGGTACCTTACCCTTTGTCAGGAAGTGAAACAACAGGGTTCCCAGCCCTGCGAACAACAGTGTGGTAGACACATCCAGCCCTGTCAGCATGGGCACCAAAATCGTGGCCCCAAACATGGCAAACATATGCTGTACACCCAACACCAGAACTTTGGGCACCCCGAGGCTTTTGGCATCGTAGATGCAGGTATCCCCCATTCCACCTCGCCCGGAAGTGCTTTTGTTTTTCTCGCTCATGAACTCATTCCTCCTGTATCTGTCAGACAGCTTCTCCCACCTGACTTAGTATTTTCTGCCATGAAAAGGCCTTTTCCTTCTCATGGAA
>CANRZC010000222.1 GCA_947644185.1 uncultured Acetatifactor sp. | reverse complement strand
GGAGTTATGGCACAAGTCAAGAAAAAAAGTAAATATCAGGAAAGCAGTTCCGAGGACTGGTAGAATATCGTCTATGACAGAGAGGATGTGGACTTTAGAGAGGAGGAGGAGCGGAGCAGGTATATTGCCAATTGTCTGGAGCAAATGAGAGAGGCGACGAAGGAAATGGGGCTGCTCACAGGGGAGTATTCCCTGATCACTTCTTATCTGACAGACATGGAGGAGATAGAGGCATTGCCGGAGTCAGAGCGGGAGGGCTTAGACAGCATTGCCGGAAGGCTAGTGGCATTAGAGCAGGAGGGTCAACGTTACCGGGGCAGAAAGAACCGCATGAAGGACGCGGACTATTACCGGCTGCGGGAGCATGAGGGAGAAATCAAGGAAGGAATTGCGAAGCTGAAAGAGTGCGAGGAGTACGGAGGCAAGGTAAAGCAAGACCTACAGAGGCTTGACAGGGAGCGCCATGCCTATGAATATCGCAGAGAGGAGCTGAAGGCTCTGCTGGACAATCTGCGGGGAATGACAGTGATTTTCGTGACAGCCTTTGTGATGTGCATTCTGATGCTTGTGATTCTGCAATTTGGCTTTCACATGGATACAAAGATAGGGTATCTGCTGGCAGTGGCGGCGGTGGCATTGGCAGTTACGGTGACCTGGGTGAAGTATACAGACAATGACAGAGAGCTGCATCAGGTGGAGATTGCTGTGAACAAGCTGATCCTTTTGCAGAATAAGGTAAAAATTCGGTATGTGAACAACCGAAATCTCACAGACTATCTCTATATCAAATATGGCACGGACAGCGCGGAGACGCTGAATCGGCTGTGGAAGCAGTATCAGAGGGAGAAGGATGAGAGGAGAGAATTTGCCGAGGCAGAAGGGAAGGCAGAGCATTACCGCAGGCAGCTGTTGAACAAGCTGTCTCGCTATCGGATTGCCACACCCCAGCGGTGGCTGAGCCAGGCGGCTGCCTTGCTGGATAAGCGGGAGATGGTGGAGATGCGCCATGAGCTGATCCTGCGCAGACAATCTCTGCGCAAGCAGATGGACTACAACAATAGTGTGGCGGAGACTGCCAGAAAGGAAATCATGGATGTGGCGGACAAATATCCTGCTTATGCCGCGGAAATCATGGAGATGGTGTCCCAGTATGGCGGGGAGGATTCTACGTATTGACTTATGGCGCTATGTAAGATATGATAAATGGGTCACACAGGGATAGCAGGGACTGAGAATGAAAACGCTACAAAAGGAAAGGAATAAAGGAGAATCAGATGGGTACAGATAAGTATGTAAGTCCTCTGTCTGAGCGCTATGCCAGCAGAGAAATGCAGTATATTTTTTCTCCAGATATGAAATTTAGCACATGGAGGCGGCTTTGGATTGCTCTGGCGGAGACAGAGAAGGAGCTGGGATTAAGCCAGGACGGAAAGCCAGTGATTTCCCAGGAGCAGATTGAAGAGTTGAAAGCCCATGTGAATGATATCAATTATGAGGTGGCGAAGGAAAGAGAGCGGCAGGTTCGCCACGATGTCATGAGCCATGTGTATGCCTATGGACAGCAATGCCCCAAAGCGGCAGGAATTATCCATTTGGGAGCCACCTCCTGCTATGTGGGGGACAATACGGATATCATCATCATGACAGAAGGGCTAAAGCTTTTGAAGAAAAAGCTGGTGAATGTCCTTGCAAAGCTGGCTGACTTCGCTGACAGCTACAAGGCACAGCCCACCCTAGCGTTTACCCATTTTCAGCCGGCACAGCCCACCACAGTGGGAAAGCGGGCCACCTTGTGGGCTCAGGAATTCTATCTGGATCTAGAGGACTTAAACTATGTACTGGGGAACATGAAGCTTTTGGGATCCAAAGGAACCACAGGCACGCAGGCGTCCTTCCTGGAGCTGTTTAATGGAGACCAGGAGACCATTGACAAAATAGATCCCATGATTGCGGAGAAGATGGGATTCAAAGAATGCTTCCCGGTGTCAGGCCAGACCTATTCCAGAAAGGTGGACACCAGAGTGGCCAATGTGTTGGCTGGCATTGCCGCCTCTGCCCACAAGATGAGCAATGACATTCGCTTACTCCAGCACTTAAAGGAGGTGGAGGAGCCCTTTGAGAAGAGCCAGATCGGATCCTCTGCCATGGCCTATAAGAGAAATCCTATGAGATGTGAGAGGATTGCGTCTCTGTCCAGATACGTGATGATTGACGCGCTGAATCCTGCCATCACTTCTGCCACCCAGTGGTTCGAGAGGACCCTGGATGATTCAGCCAATAAGAGACTGTCCATTCCAGAGGGCTTCCTTGCGGTGGATGGGATTCTGGATCTGTGTCTGAATGTGGTGGACGGGCTGGTGGTGTATCCAAAGGTTATCGAAAAGCATGTGATGAGTGAGCTGCCCTTTATGGCCACAGAGAATATCATGATGGATGCTGTAAAGGCCGGTGGAAATCGCCAGGAGCTCCATGAGCGCATCAGAGAGCTCTCCATGGAGGCTGGGCGCAATGTGAAGGTGGAGGGAAAGGAGAACAACCTGCTGGAGCTGATAGCGGCGGATTCAGCATTTCCCATGACCCTAGAGGAGCTGCAGGCATCCATGGATCCTGCAAAATATGTGGGCCGGTCTAAGGAGCAGGTGGAGACATTCCTAGCGAATGTTATTGGCCCAGTGCTGGAGGAGAATAAGGAATTGTTGGGCGTAAAGGCGGAAGTAAACGTTTAAGGCAATTGGTATTAAGGCAGCAGGGGCAAAAGACACTATAGAAGAGGAACAATAATCAGGAGGCGTGTAAATAGAATGGGCGGATTTTTTGGTGTGGCATCCAAAGAGGATTGTGTATTTGACTTGTTTTTTGGGACAGACTATCATTCCCATCTGGGGACTAGAAGGGCTGGTATGGTGGTCTATGGCAAAGAGAAAGGGTTTGACAGGGCCATACATAATATAGAAAATGCTCCCTTTCGGACAAAGTTTGATAAGGATTTCAATGAGATGCAGGGAAATATCGGCATCGGCAGCATTTCGGATTTCGAACCTCAGCCGCTGATGGTTCGCTCTCATCACGGGACTTATGCCATTGCCACAGTGGGCAGGATCAACAATGCTGCGAAGCTCACAGAGGAGCTTCTCTCAAAAGGACATGCCCATTTTTTGGAAATGAGCGGCGGGGATCTGAATGCTACCGAGCTGGTGGCCTATCTGGTGGACCAGAAGGACAATTTAGTGGAGGGCATTCAGTATGCCCAGGAGCTTATTGATGGCTCCATGACCATACTCATCATGACACAAAAGGGAATATATGCGGCTAGAGACCTTCATGGCAGGACACCGGTGTCTATGGGAAAGAAGGAGGGGGCCTACTGTGTCTCCTTTGAGAGCTTTGCCTATCTGAATCTGGGATATGAGTATTATAAGGAGCTGGGGCCTGGTGAAATTGTGGTGGTCACGCCAGAGGGGATCCACACATTGGCGCAACCGGGTAAGGATATGAAAATCTGTACCTTTTTGTGGGTATATTACGGGTATCCTTCCTCCTCCTATGAGGGCATTAGCGTGGAAAAGATGCGCTATAATTGTGGTGCCCTGCTGGCAAAGCGGGATGACGCTCACCCTGACATTGTGGCAGGGGTGCCGGATTCCGGCATAGCCCATGCCATTGGCTATGCCAATACCTCAGGGATTCCTTTTTCCCGGCCTTTTGTCAAATATACGCCTACCTGGCCTCGCTCTTTTATGCCAGTGATTCAGACAAAGAGAAATCTCATCGCAAAGATGAAGCTGATTCCAGTAAAGGATCTGATAGAGGGCAAGAGCCTGCTCTTAATTGACGATTCCATTGTCCGGGGGACACAGCTGCGGGAGACCACAGAATTTCTCTATCACAGTGGCGCAAAGGAGGTTCATATCCGCCCGGCATGCCCACCCATTATGTTCGGCTGTAAGTATCTGAACTTCTCCCGCTCTACCTCAGAGATGGACTTGATTGCCAGAAGAGTGCTGAAGGAGATGGAACTGGAGGGCCGGAAAATTGATTTGAAGGATTATGTGGATCCCAATACCCCAGAGTATCTGGAGATGGTAGAGCGGATCGGAAAGCAGCTGAACTTTACTAGCCTGCGATATCACAGACTGGACGATATGATTGCCTCGGTGGGAATCCCCAGGGAGAAGCTGTGTACTTACTGCTGGGATGGTCGGGAATAGAATCGTACAAAGAACATATGAAAAAGGATGATCTGGAGTTCACAGGATTTAAATTGGGGTGTTGGATGTGTTAAGAATATGTTATGTGGTAGTGGTTTCTTTGCCTTTTGTGGTATATTATATCTGCAAGGCCCATTATATTGAGCGACATGGGGAGCGTTTTTCAGAGGAGACCCGTTACAAAATGGCAAGGAAGTGCATTGGGATTATGATGCACAATGGACGGATAGAGACAGAGAGCTATGGACAGGAGTTGCTGCCTGAGGAGGGCGGCTATGTGATGTATTCCAATCATCAGGGGAAGTTTGACACACTGGGTATTATGAGCTCCCATCCGAAGCCCTGTACCATTGTCATAGACGCTTATCGCTCTAAGCTGCCGATCACGGCAGCAGGTGTCATCGTACTGGGAGCGTTCGCAATATTCGG
>CANRZC010000221.1 GCA_947644185.1 uncultured Acetatifactor sp. | reverse complement strand
GCCTCTGCTGTTGCGCCCCTCCAACCACGCGAACCATGTGAGATAAATTATCATGTAGATCACCAGAGGAATCCCATGTCCGTACTTTATGTACAAATTTTTCATCCATCCTCTGGAAAGCTTCTTTTCCATTTTTACCAAACCAACCCTTTCTTTTTTGTTTTCCTATTATGTAGACTCCTATAGGACATCTACTCACACTAGTATAGCTTGGGAAAATGAAAAATCAATGGTCTTTTTTGGTTTTTAAGTTTTATTTAGAATTCCTTAAGGATTCTGGGCATACAATTCGGATAGCTTCTTTCTCACAGGCGATACAAATGCGGTTGCTTTTGCGGGTGACTTCTCCGTCCGTATGTACCCAGAGAGGCAGGGAAGTCTCAATGGTCACACTGCCTGACCGGTAGGGGGTGATGCCGTGGAACATATAATGCTTTCCGCAAAAGGCCGTGGGCAGGGCGAAGAGGATCAGAAGCTTTGGCAAATCACCTACGGCGCATAAATTTAAAAGCCCATCATTGTCCACTGCATTTGGCGCAAACTGGAAGCCGCCGCCTTCAAAACGGTGGAGCATACAGGCAGTAAACAGCATGTTTCCAATGTCCACAGGGGATCCGTTTTCCAATGAGAGCTTTCCAGAGACGGCCTTTGAGGCGAATAGCTGTCTGAGGTCCACACCCAGATAGGTGAGCTTGCCAAGTCCCAGCTTATTCATGGTGTCCTTTATTTTAGAATGCATGGCTTCCTGACAGACAGCGGCGTCAAAGCCAATGCCACAGCTGACAGCGAAACGACGCTTCTCCCCGTCTGGATAGGAGAGAAGGCCCAGATCCATAGAGCGAATTTTGCCAGTATGTAATATCACATCCAAGGCTTCCAGAGGCTTCCTGGAAAGCTTTAAATCTCGGGCCAGATCATTGCTGGAGCCAGTGGGAATATAGCCTAGGATTGCCCGCCTGGGATCGTCCATTCCCTGCAGAGCCTCGTTTACGGTTCCATCGCCACCTAGTATAATAAGGGAAATATCCCCCTGCTCCTGACGGAATAGCTCTGCTACAATGGAGATAGTGTCCCCGGCCTTCTCAGAGAAATGGGGGCAGTAGGAGACATTTTCCTTTTGCAGTTGAGCTTCTATCTGCTCCTTCCATATCCGCTGCCCTCTGCCGGAGCGAGAAGCGGGATTGATGATGACATGATACATGTGAAATCCTCGTCTTTCGTATAGACTTATGCTTTTTCGCACTCCATTTTATCAGTAAAAGGCTATTTCGTAAACCTATTTTGTAAATTTTTGTTTGCAAACAGTTTATTCTATGATATAATCGTGCTGTATGTCGAGACAAAACAGGAGTATCCAGGAGATGCTGCAGAGCTGGAATAAGGAGGATTGAGAATGTATTCATTAGACGAAGTGAGAACTGTAGATCCTGAAATCGCAGAAGCCATTGTGGAGGAGCAGGCCAGGCAGAATAGCCATATCGAACTCATTGCTTCTGAGAACTGGGTGAGCAAGGCTGTGATGGCTGCTATGGGAAGCCCTTTGACGAATAAATATGCAGAAGGATATCCGGGAAAGAGATATTATGGCGGATGTCAGTGCGTGGACGTGGTGGAGCGGCTTGCCATAGAGCGCGCGAAAGAGCTGTTTGGCTGCGAATATGCCAATGTACAGCCCCATTCCGGCGCACAGGCAAATATGGCTGTACAGTTCGCAGTATGCAAGCCTGGAGACACGATTATGGGCATGAACCTGGATCACGGCGGTCATCTGACCCATGGCAGTCCAGTGAATATGTCCGGGAAATACTTCAAGATCGTTCCGTATGGTGTGGATGACAATGGTTTCATCGACTATGATAAATTGCGTGAAATTGCCCTGGAGGCAAAGCCGAAGATGATCATTGCCGGCGCATCTGCTTATGCCCGCACAATTGATTTTGAAAAGTTTCGTCAGGTGGCGGACCAGGTAGGGGCATTCCTTATGGTGGATATGGCTCATATTGCAGGTCTGGTGGCAGCAGGGCTTCATCCCAGCCCTATTCCCTATGCGGATGTGACGACCACTACCACCCACAAGACGCTGCGGGGCCCGAGAGGCGGCATGATTTTGTCCAGCAATGCAGTCAATGAAAAATATAACTTTAACAAGGCTATTTTCCCTGGAACCCAGGGAGGACCGCTTATGCATGTGATTGCGGCGAAGGCAGTGTGCTTCAAAGAAGCTCTCAGCGATGATTTCAAGGTCTATCAGAAGAACATCATCGATAATGCCCAGGCTCTCTGCAAGGGCTTGCTGGATAGAGGACTAAAAATTGTATCAGGGGGTACAGACAACCATCTGATGCTAGTGGATCTGACGAACTTTGGTTTGACAGGAAAAGCGGTGGAAAAGCTTTTAGATAAGGCCCATATTACCTGTAACAAGAATACCATCCCCAATGATCCCCAGTCTCCTTTTGTGACCAGCGGCGTGCGGTTGGGTACACCGGCCGTCACCTCCAGAGGCATGAACACAGAGGATATGGACAAAATCGCAGAGGCTATTGCACTGGTTGTGAAGGGTGGAGAGGAACAGATTCCGGCTGCTTACGAGATCGTGAGAGCCTTGACTGAAAAATACCCTTTGGATTAAGTCTTTCAAATATTGATTGATATACGCGCCAAAGCGCGTTAGGGGGATAAACATGATAAAGATAGCAGTGCTGGGATATGGGACTGTGGGAAGCGGTGTGGTAGAGGTCATCCAGCGAAACAGTGTGCTGTTAAAAGAACGGGCCGGCGAAGAGATAGTGATTCAATATATTCTGGATCTCAGGGATTTTCCCGGAGATCCCTATGAGCACAAGATAGTACATGATTATAACACAATTTTAGAAGATCCAGAGATAAGCATCCTGTGTGAAGTCATGGGAGGTGTAGGTGCTGCATACCAGTTTACAAAGCAGGCCCTGGAGGCGGGAAAGAGCGTCTGTACTTCCAACAAAGAGCTGGTGGCAAAACACGGCGCGGAGCTTCTGGCCATTGCAAGGAGAGAGCATTGCAATTATATGTTTGAGGCAAGTGTGGCAGGTGGCATCCCGATTATCCGTACCATCAACAGTGCATTGGCTGCGGACAGAGTGGAAGCGATTACTGGTATCTTGAATGGTACCACCAACTATATGCTGACCAAGATGGAGAAGGAAGGGGCGGACTATGCGGAAGTCTTACGACAGGCCCAGGAGCTGGGCTATGCAGAGCGCAACCCCGAGGCCGATGTGGAAGGCATTGATGCAGCCCGCAAGATAGCCATATTGGCAGATATGCTCACTGGAAAGAATGTGGATCCAGATAAAGTAATCACAGAGGGAATCACAAAGATCACTGCGGATGACTTTGCCTATGCCAGGGAGGCAGGTATGACTATCAAGCTGCTGGCCAGATGTAATTCCTGCGAAGATGGAAGGGTGCAGGCCCTTGTGGCTCCTTTTATGCTTCCGGTGGAGCATCCTCTGGGAAGGGTGGATGACGTGTTCAATGGTGTGCAGGTCACTTGCAGCATGCTGGGGGATGCTGTGTTTGGCGGTAAAGGCGCGGGTAAGCTCCCCACGGCCAGTGCAGTGGTAGCGGATGTGATGGATTGTGCTCTGCACCCGAACAGGACAGTCATGCAGGCATGGTCGGAGGAAGCGGCAGAAATTTCGGATTTGAGGGATACAAAGAGTCGGTTCTTTGTGAGAGCAAAGGCTATAGGCCGCGAAGCGGTACAGAAGACTTTTACGGGAAGCAGTCTCTTGTCCGTAAAAGGTGCAGAGGATGTGGGCTTTTTAACCCCACTGATGCAGGAGAAAGAATTTGATGCCAGATGTGCAGAGCTTGGAGATATGATTCTGAACCGGATACGTCTGGTGTAGCAAGGTTAGGAGTAGAGAAAGATGTCTAAAGTAGTGAAATTTGGCGGAAGCTCTCTGGCAAGTGCGGAGCAGTTTCGGAAAGTGAGAGATATTATCTGTGGAGATGCACAGAGGAGATACGTGGTACCTTCTGCACCAGGAAAGCGCTTCCCAAAGGACAACAAGGTTACGGATATGCTGTATGCCTGCTATGACTGCGCGGAGGCTGGCAAGAATTTCAGAGAGGCATTATCGGTCATCAAGTGTAGATATCAGGAGATTATTGAGGGACTGGAGCTTGGGCTGAACCTGGACGAAGAGTTTGAGACCATTGAGAAGAATTTCGAGGCTAAGATTGGCAGGGACTATGCTGCCTCCCGTGGGGAGTATCTCAACGGCATTATTATGGCAGCCTATCTGGATTTCGAGTTTGTGGATGCAGCAGAGGTGATTTTGTTTGATGCAGAGGGAAACTTCGATGCAGAGAGAACCAACAAGGTACTGGCCGCCAGGCTTTCGGATTGTGAATATGCAGTGATTCCTGGCTTCTACGGCGCAAAGCCAGATGGAGCGGTGAAGACATTCTCAAGAGGTGGGTCGGATATCACTGGTTCCATTGTGGCAAAGGCTGTGCTGGCAGATGTGTACGAAAATTGGACAGATGTGTCTGGATTCTTTGTGACAGATCCCAGGATCATTGAAAACCCAAAAGGAATCGATGTGATTACATATAGAGAGCTCCGAGAGCTTTCCTACATGGGGGCTGGTGTCCTGCATGAG
>CANRZC010000220.1 GCA_947644185.1 uncultured Acetatifactor sp. | reverse complement strand
CTGGGCAGATTCTGGTTTTAAACTTTCTTCTTCCACAACGTTTTCTCCTTTCCTGTCCACCCCTAAATTTTTTCTTAAAAAATGGATGCTAGTCCCCTTTCTTCTCCAAAATAGGATATAATGAAAAAGGTTTTTACCATTGCCATAGATGGAAAGGATACAAATGCTATGAATCAGAACGAATCTGCTGAGATACTGCGCGATAAGCTGGCGAATGCCTTTGACCAGGAGTCTATTCAGACTTTTGCGCGAATTTACGATACTTCCCGGGATCTGATGTCCTGCTATCGATGTGCTATCATGGAAATTGAGACGAAATTTCGTGTCTTGAGTGAACGGTTTTCCCTGCAGCATGATCGCAATCCCATCGACACCATACAGAACCGCTTAAAGTCCCCAGAGAGCATCCGGGAAAAGCTTATCCGAAAAGGACTGCCCTTTTCGCTGGAATCCATTGAAGACAATATCTTCGACATTGCAGGTGTCCGCGTCATCTGTTCCTTTGTAGACGACATCTATATGCTTGGGGATTGTCTGCTGCAGCAGGACGATATTACTCTGATTGCCCAGAAGGATTATATCAAAAATCCAAAGCCCAACGGCTACCGGAGCCTCCACCTTATTGTGGAAGTACCCATTTTCCTCCAGAACGAGAAAAAGCTCATGAAAGTGGAGGTACAACTGCGCACCATTGCCATGGAGTTCTGGGCCAATCTGGAGCATCAACTGCGCTACAAGAAGGATCTGCCCCCGGAAATTCTGTCAAAGACAGAATCTGAATTGAATGAATGCGCAAGATTAAGCTCCCTTCTGGATTCCAAAATGCAGAATATCAAAGATACCATGGAGAGTCATTTTTAGGGTGAGCTGTATACGCAGACCGTGTCCCGCTCATACGATACACAGTTCCTCGTAAAAGCGTCCTCTGGCCGCTTTGTCAGCTACTGCCAGCCTGGCATCCTGATCCCTTCCCTGGGCATACAGCTTCGTAAGCAGCGCGGCCAGCCTGTTCTCTCCGATTTCCTTTCCGATTTCCTCTCCTCTGGCAGCGCCCCTTGCCTCCAGCATATCAATATACTCACACATAACAATCTCCTCTCCTTTCGCCTGTCGCTCTAACAATCTCTCTACCAAATCCGTAAATCTACTGTCCCCGGTAAATCCTTTTCCAGAATCCGGCACCTTCCCTCATATGCCAGCGTGTTCACACAATCCGCAAACACATCCGCATGAGACAACAGCACCTTTTCCAAGATGTCTTTCTCTGCCATTGGCTCCATACCCTCCATTTAGTTTTCTCCCGGGAGCCTCTCTCGGAAACTCCTACCTGGTTTTGAAAATGTAAGCAAGAATTTTCCGAAATCTACAAGAATAGCCAACTTGAATAAAACCATATGCCCAAAGAAAATCTGCTTATTATCAGCATATCATGATTCATGGTGTATTTCAACCTGTTTTTAAATATTTCTACGGCCGCAAATTATGGCTGTCAATTATGCATACTATTTTGCATAATCGCTTTCGTTATTCATTTTTTGTATTTATTTTTTATTTTTTTCCAGAATATATTGACATTTTATGCACAAAGTGCTAGTATCTGTCCATTGGCTTCTTCCGGGAAAGATTTCGGGAGGGCTGGTGAATACATATTGGGAGGATATTTATAATGAAAAAATTGATTACATTACTTTTGACCACAGCCATGGTGGTATCCATGGCAGCCTGCGGCAGTACGCCTCAGGAGAGCAAGGGGAATAACGGCTTTACCACCGCTGTAGAGGGCAAGCTCACCATGGCTACAAACGCGGCCTTTCCGCCCTATGAATATCTGGAGGGCACTGAAATCGCCGGGATCGATGCTGAAATTGCAGGGGCCATCGCTGAAAAGCTGGGACTGGAGCTACAGATCGACGATATGGAGTTCGATTCCATCACAGAGGCTGTCAAGAGCGGCAAGGCTGACATCGGTCTGGCTGGCATGACAGTTACCCCTGATCGTCAGGAGGAAGTGGATTTCACCACCAGCTATGCCACAGGCGTGCAGGTAGTCATTGTCACCCAGGATAGCGCAATCGCCAGTGTGGACGATCTGTTTGCAGAGGGTGCAAACCATGTGGTGGGTGTACAGCGCAATACCACAGGTGATATTTACACCACGGGAGATATCGAAGACAAGGGATTGGGCAAAATTGATCGCTACAGCAAGGGCGCTGAAGCCGTACAGGCTTTAAAGACTGGCAAGGTGGACTGTGTGGTTATCGATAACGAGCCCGCCAAGGCTTTTGTGGCTGAGGTGGAGGGCCTGAAGATTCTGGAGACTGAATACGTCACAGAAGATTATGCGGCCGCCATGAGCAAGGACAACAAGGCACTGTATGATGCAGTCAATACGGCTCTGGAAGAGCTGATTGCAGACGGCACCGTACAGGGTATCATCGACAAATATATCACTGCGGAATAATTCCGGGTCCGGCGCTTTGACCGGGTTTCTACCGGGATCCAGAAGAGCTGGGTCCCGGATTTTTTCTATAGCATCCCCTGGAATACTGCGTCCCATTTCTGAGGAAAGGCGCAGCTCACCTGCGAAAAAGGAGAATCGCCCATGAGACCATCTGCTTCACAGTCCTGGCCCTTAGAAGCGCCGGACTGGATCCTGAACGGCCCAGAATGGCTAAATGATTTAGGATATGACTTTTACAAGAGTTTTGTGTTTGACAATCGCTACCAGATGTACATAAAGGGTTTGGGAAATACCCTGCTTTTGACTTTACTGGCCCTGCTGATCGGCGTAGCTTTAGGAGTGGTTATCTCCCTGATCCGAGTCTCCTGGGACAAAAATCATAGGGAGATGCAGGGGCCAGGTCGGTATTTTCTGGGCTTTTTCAATGCTTTGGCAAAGGTGTACCTGACCGTCATCCGTGGTACGCCAGCAGTGGTTCAGCTGATGATTATGTACTTTGTCATCTTTGCCTCCAGCCGCAATAAAGTCATGGTGGCTGCTCTGTCCTTTGGCATCAATTCTGGCGCCTATGTGGCGGAGATCATCCGGGGTGGCATTATGTCCATTGACGCAGGGCAGATGGAGGCAGGCCGCAGCTTAGGCTTCGGCTATGTAGCTACCATGCGCTATATCATCCTGCCCCAGGCCTTCAAGGCAGTGCTCCCCACCCTGGCCAACGAGTTTATCGTACTGTTAAAGGAGACAGCGGTGGCAGGGTACGTGGGCCTCACGGACGTGACCTATGTGGGCAATATCATCGGTGGCAACTGCTATGATTATCTGTTCCCGCTGTTAATGTCCGCCCTGATCTATCTGGTACTGGTAATGTTCTTTACTTTCCTGGTAGGAAAGCTGGAAAGGAGGCTTAGGAGCAGTGAGCGCTGACATCATACAGGCAATCGATTTACAAAAACATTTTGACGGAGGGGACATCAAAGCCTTAAACGGTGTAAATGCCTCCATCAAAAAAGGCGAGGTGGTCGTAGTCATCGGTCCCTCCGGTTCTGGGAAATCCACCTTTCTGCGCTGTCTGAATTTATTAGAACTCCCCACAGGCGGTCAGGTGCTGTTCGAGGGCATAGACATTACGGACAAGAAAGCTGACATTAATCTCCACAGGCAGAAAATGGGGATGGTATTCCAGCATTTCAATCTCTTTCCCCATATGACCATCCTGAAGAACATGACCCTGGCGCCCATGAAGCTACTAAAGAAATCCCCGGCTGAAGCGGAGGCAAAAGCAAAAGCCTTGCTGGATCGGGTGGGACTTTCCGACCGGGCAAATGCCTATCCCAGCCAGTTGTCTGGCGGCCAAAAGCAGCGGATCGCCATTGTTCGGGCTCTGTGCATGGATCCGGAGGTTATGCTCTTCGATGAGCCCACTTCCGCCCTGGATCCGGAGATGGTAGGGGAAGTGCTGGAGGTCATGAAGGAGCTGGCCAAAGAGGGCATGACCATGGTGGTAGTCACCCACGAAATGGGTTTTGCCAGAGAAATGGCGGACAGAGTTATCTTCATGGCAGATGGAAAAATCGTGGAGGAGGGCACGCCGGAGGAGATCTTCACCGCTCCAAAGCAGCCCAGAACCAGAGATTTTCTGGCGAAGGTGTTATAGACAGCATAATATTCTTGTGAAAAAAGGAACAAAGACAGGTATCCTATGGGAAGAGCCCCGTGACTGCCACATTTTTAGCTGGCTGCCCAGGGCTCTTATTTATTGTCTTGCAGTCCCCTGGTTGGGCATCTGGCTACAACACAGGAAAATTATAAGTCCAGGTTCTAACAAGTCCACTACCATCATGCATTATTTCAGAAATTTTAAGATATACAGGTGGTAAAAGATGAAAAAAAATGCTATACTGAGCATAAGAGAAAGGGGGCGTTTATGAAAGAAGTAAAGTTACAGTGGCACCCAGCTTTTTTGGCTGCCATGGATTTGGAATTCGAGCAGAATAGAGCTGATCTGATATTCGAAAAGGAATATAACCTAAATACGAAGCCTTTGGAAATTGATCTGCTGGTTATCAAAAAAGAAGCTTCTACCAAGATTGCCAGTGAGATAGGAAACCTTTTCAAAGGGTATAATATTGTAGAATATAAATCGCCAGAAGATCATTTAGATATAGATACCTTTTATAAAACACTGGCCTATGCAT
>CANRZC010000219.1 GCA_947644185.1 uncultured Acetatifactor sp. | reverse complement strand
GACATTGATGACAAAGTGAAGTATGAAGTGATTGATTATATTAATAAAGTCATTGGACTCACTGTGGAGCGGGAAGGCTATGAGGAAACTCAGATGGTGGACAAGATCGAAGCCTACCTGAAGAGAATGAAGGACGGGGATGACATTGGGCTGAATATGCTTAAGAGATGTCTCACGGATTACTCCGATGTGGCAGATACTATCATGCTGGCGAAGAACAATGTGAACATTCTGCAGTTTATTCTGGATGTGGGTAATGTAAGTGAAATCGAGAGAAATGAGTATCTGGATCAGTTTATCAATGACGAAATTGCAAAGCCCAATGAAGCGGAATTGGCAGTCTATGATGAAATAGAGTATAACGAGACAATTATCGCATGCAATGGGGATATGGAGCTCGCCAAGGAGAGATATCAGGCGAAGCAAGAGAAGAAGGAACAGGAACTGAACCTGATTGCGGAAATGATTGACTGGATTTACAGGAAAAGTCAGGAGGAAGAAATCAATGGTCAGGTCCGCAAGAATATGTTTATGCTTACGGCAGCTATGCAGAAGGAGGCTGTGGATCAGTACACTGACCATTATCGAAGCCGCGTGAAAAATGTGCATCCTGTGGTGTTAGGTGATTATAGTACGGATGTTAATTTTGAAGATTCCTCCAGAGAGAAACAAAAAATTGTGGAACATTATGAGGCGGAGAGAACCAAAGAATTGTCCCAGATTAAATACCTGACATCTATTATCGGGGCAGTGCTGGGCGTGGCTGGCATAGTTGGCATTTTCTTTATAGGGATGGCAGGGCTTGTTGTTTCTGGCGTAGGCGTGGCCATGGTTCTGTTCAATATATTGTCAAATAATCGGCAGAAAAAACATATTTTTGCCACATGTGAACTCAATATAAAGAACAAGAGTGAGCTTTTGGAGCAACTGCTGGGAGAATACCGAAACCTCATGCAGATTTATACGGAATATGATGCTTACACAAGTCAGATCGGAAACGCGTTAAGTCAGTTCTAAAGACCTGCGGATGAGGGATTCATTTTTCGGAGGCTCTTCTCCATTTGGAGAGGGCCTCCTAGTTTTCTTGACAGAGACATTCCTCCAGATTTCATTAAAACATGGGGCCGGAGCTCATCATGCCTATCAGCTGATCTCTCTGTACCGCGTCCTGTGAACCCTTGACTCTGGAGGCCATGCCATCCAGCTCTACCTTGCTGGCAGCAGCCTGCATGAGCTTTTCCTGAAACTCTCTTTTCTCTTGCTCTGCCTTTCTGGCCCTTCTCTCTGCCCTGGCCCGATTCTGCAGGCGCAGATTATTTTCCATGGTATGTAACATCTGAGTCATATCAGTCATTTTGCTACCTCCTGTATCAGTCAGTATTGCGCATCATTACACTTTCTATCTATATCGGCATTTTTTTGCTTTTTATTACGCCCAAACGCCATCCTCAAAGCGATTGTCCCACCCATAGCGCTTCAAATCTACCTTCCACCCTTCCTCCGTCCGCCTGACTTCCACTCCTTCCGCCTCCAAAAGAAGCTTCTGCAGATCAGGGGTATCAAAATAGACAGCGCCCGCCAACAGCCCCTTTGCGTTGACAATGCGATGGGCCGGGATATCTTCCCCGGCAAGCCCACGCTTTAGCCCATACCCTACCTGCCTGGCATTTTTCGGTTTTCCGCACAGAAGAGCAATCTGTCCGTAGGTGGCTACCCGGCCCTTCGGAATGCGCTTGCAGACCAGGGCCATCCTTTGATAAAAATCCATGGGAATGTCACTCCTTCTTCTGCTTTTTTATGTCAACATTTTACCATGATTTAGTGCGCTTCGGCGCATATAGAATCAGAAGTTGACATGATGTTTTCTCATGTCAATATTTTACCACAGAAATAGAAACTTATGGTAAAATGTTTCTTGAAAAGGAAAACTTTTTTGAAGGAAATCCGTTCTATTTTATATACAGGCCTGTGGCTGTATTCATTTCAAAAATAAGGAAAGCGGAAAGCAGAAGGGGGATTCAAAATATGACAGCAATCTACGCAGTGTTACATCTGCTGGTGGATGGCATGTGTGCTCTGGCCATGTTCGGCAGATTCCTTCCTGGGGGAAACGGCCCTCTTTTCATCCTGCTGTACAATTTCTGTGCCTTTGCCCTGCAGATGCCATTTGGGGTAGTCCTGGATAAGCTGTGCGGACAAGGAGAAGAGGGCAGAGAGGTGGATTTTCCTCTTTTGTTTGCAGTGACAGGAGTTCTGTGTACGGTTGCGGGAGTCTTTACACATCCAGTGGTTTTGGGGATTGGGAATGCCCTGTTCCATGTGGGAGGCGGTGTGGGCACTATTTGGGAAGATAATCTTCGAAATTGGTGTGGAAGAGGACTGGGGGTATTTGTGGCGCCGGGAGCAATAGGCCTTTATCTGGGCACCTTGTTCGGAAAGAACGGTTCATGGCAGGCCTGGGCTTTTGGAATGTGCCTTGGGATGGCGCTGCTGTGCACCTGGGCAGTATTCCGGTCAAAGAACAGCGGGAAAAGTAGAGAGACGAAGGGGCAAAAGGCGCTGGAGGGTCAAAAAAGGCTGGGGAATGAGGCGGCTCCAAAGCAGTTGCAGCAGGGGACCTGGATAGTAGTTGCCACTTGTGTGCTGGTGGTGATACTGCGGTCTTATGTAGGGATGGCGGTGGGTTTTTCGTGGAAATCAGGGATTTTGGCCAGTGTGCTGGCGGTTCTTACCGTGGTAGGGGGAAAAATAGCGGGTGGATTTGCGGCGGCGCGCTATGGGTTCTTTCGGGCAACTTTTGTTTCGCTGGGATTGTCGGCGTGCTGTTTTTTCATTTCCGGGCTCATGCCGGCAGGATTGGCTGCATTGTTTCTCTTTAATATGACCATGCCAATTACCCTGTATTGGATGGCGCGCAGGATGCCCGGAATGCCGGGATTCGCATTTGGTTTTCTGACATTTGCCCTGTTTTTGGGATTTTTGCCTTTCTATTTTGGCTGGATGCCGGGCATGGGCGGAAATCTGCTGGGCGCTGTGGGCAGCGTGGCATCCCTGTTGCTGCTGACAGTTGGGTATGGATGGGCAGAGGGGTGGAGAAAGAAGCCAGGCAGAAAGGGGTGGGGCAGATGAAAACATATCTAGTGAAAATGTTCGGTATTTCTTTGGGACTGACTGTAGTAGTGGAATTGATTGTGGCATTTGTAGTACGGTTTTGTGCAAGGCATGTGGGAAAAGCTGGGTGTAAGACAGGTGACGCTGAGAGCCTAGCCCTCCAGAATCAGCAACCGGGGCTGGTATGGGGCAGCAAGAGACATATGGCGCTGTTGGTGGTATTGGTCAATGTGCTTACCAATCCGGCAGCCGTACTGCTGTGCTGGTTGGGAAGGATGTTTTTGCCCTCATTTTTCTACTTTCCAGTAGAGATTTTGGTGGAAATTGCCGTGGTGGCTGTGGAAGCCTGGATTTATCGCAGCTTTAAGGACAAGCCTGGCTGGCAGATAGGGTGGCCCATCCTGCTGTCTGTAGTGACAAATGGCTGTTCCTGGATTCTGGGAATGGTCTGTGGGACATGGATTGACCAGGTGGTGACAGTTATCCTGTGGCTTGTACAAGCGTGGTAATTTCATGGACGGAACAAATTATCATTTAAGGAGGCGCTTATGAAAAAGACCTGTTTTTTGTTGGCAGTGATGGTGTGTTATATCTTGGGGACTCTTACAGCGAAGGCCGATGTGCTGATAGAGCCCATGGATTCCTTTTATGAGGAGCATTCTTCGGCGTGCACCTATGTAGGGCGAAGCTTTATCGCCAACGGACCAGACGGAAAAGTAATTTTGTACAAAAGTCCCCAGCTACCAGAGGTAGTGGATACCTGGGAAAATGGACGAGAGGTGTATATTCAGTTTTCCTATGAAGACAAGGACGGTGTCCTGTGGGGGATATACGAAGACTATGCCGGTACCACAGGCTGGATGCCCATGGATTATATGGATTTGGTCTATGATAGTATTTCCTTCCAGGAGGAGTATGCGGATCAGATAAGAGACGAAATAGGCAGCCTGGATGAGAAATACCAGGATGAGGAGCTTATGCTCTGGAAATACCCGGGCTCTGCGGAATACCAATCCATACAGGCATCGGACTATCTTCCTGACTATCGCTTCGTGTATGAGGATGAAAATGGAAAGCTATGGGGTCGGGTCGGGTATTATTTTGGCATTCGGGATGTGTGGCTGTATCTGGAGGAGCCCACTGCTAGCTATAGTCAGATCTATCCGGGCGGCGGGCCCCAGAGGGAAGGGCAAAAGCAGGAGAGCAGGGAAGAAGATCTGACAAGTCAGAGGGGTGAGGCAGAAAAGGCGAGCAGGGAAAGTACAGAGGCTCAAGACACCAGAAAAGAGACAGATCGCATTGTGCCGAAGCCTGATTATGGAATAGTAGTCATAACTATAGCGTTGGTGCTTTTGGTGGTTGGGGCGACGGGGGGACTGCTTTTATTCTTCCGAAAGAAAGGGAGGAGGGACTGAGTAATCATTTTTTGGCAAATGACAGGGAAAGGGGGGAGTCTCTGAAAATCTGAGACTTCCCCTCATAATCTTATCAGGTAACTAGACTTTATAGGTATCATTTGCAATGAATTCAAGTCCGTTTCTTGAGATTTTCTACA